>NZ_JALHPM010000154.1:0-15622 GCF_022842525.1 Luteitalea sp. | reverse complement strand
CGGCTACGGAGCCGTGGCGCGCGGCGCGCGCTTGCGCTGCGGGCCGCGAGGCGGCCGCGGCTGCGACAGATCGGGCTTGCCCGCGGCCTCCCAGGCGCCGACGAGGTGCGCGGCGACCGAGGCGATGGCTTGATTGATCCGGCGCTCGAGGATGGCGGCGGCGCCCGCCTCGCCGAACCGCGTGAAGTACCCCTCGTCGTACAGGTCCCCGGTGCCGATGGCCTGACGGTCGGCCTCGAGCACGGTGGTGGCAAGGGCCGCGCCCTCGATGAGCGTCGCGAACGCGGTGTCGCGGGGCGTCGAGACCGGCGCCAGCGATGGCGGGGCCACCGTGAGCCGCGGCTTGAGGCGCGCGAACAGCTCCGTCTCGAAGCGGCTGTGGATGCCGTGCTGTCCGGTGACCTGCCCGTCGTAGTTGACCACCGCGTGGAACGGCACGTGGGCGTCGCCGATGTAGTGACTCATCACCGAGGCGAAGAACACGGCGTTGTCGACCGCGTAGCCGGGCCCGTCCGGGCGCGCGAGCTGCTCGAACGTCCGACGCAGGCGGCCGTGAATCTCGGCGACCCGCCACGGCAGCGTGCCCTCCTGGTGGACCTTTTCTGGGCCGAATTTGGTGACGGCCTCGTCGTAGCTGCGCGGCAGCGCATCGAAGGGCGGCGCGCCGTAGGCGTCGAGGTCCAGGAAGTGCCGGGGCGGCTCGTCGGTCACGCCGACGTTCCGCCACAGATCGGGATCGATCGAGTGCTCGACGAACGCCGTGCGCTGCCGCTCGAAGAGTTCGCGCAGGCCGGGGGGCAGCAGCGCGATGACCTGCTCGGCGATGAACTTGTGCGCCTCGAAGCCCCACGCCGGCGACGACGCGGGGGTCAGGAGCACGAGGGCGATGGGCAACACCCCCAGGGACAGACGAAGGCCGCGTCGGGTCAGCACGACGCCATTGTACGGCGGCGGTCCTGTGCCGGTCCTCTGCCCTCGCCGCGCAATTCGTTACACTGCCCGCGATGGCTCGCATCAGTCCCCAGGAGATCGACCGCGTAGCAGCCCTGGCCCAGTTGCGGCTGCCCGACGAGACGCGCGCACGGCTGGGCGCCGACCTCGCCCAGATTCTGGAGTACGTGGACCGCCTGCAGGCGGTGCCGACCGAAGGCGTGCCCCTGACGGCCCACGTGGTCGAAGGCGCCGGCGACCTGCGGCCCGATGCGCCGCGGCCCTCGCTCAGCGTGCACGAGGCGCTCGCCAACGCGACCGACGCCAACGAGAAGACCGGCCTGTTCCGCGTGCCACGGGTGCTCGGCGCATGAGCCCGATTGATCTGCGCCCCACTGGCACCAGCAGCGAGGCCGCATGCGAGCGCGCGTTGGCGGCGATTGCCGACGTGGCACCACTCAATGCCGTGCTTACCGTGACCGACGCCCGCGCCCGTGCCGCGGCCACGGCGATCGATGCCCTGCCGGACGCCGAGCGCGCGCGCCTGCCGCTGGCCGGCGTGCCCATCGCCATCAAGGACAACATCTGCGCCCGCGGCACGCGGACGACCGCCGGATCGCGCATGCTCGATCGCTTCGTGGCGCCCTACGACGCCACGGTGGTCCAGCGACTCGACGCCGCAGGCGCCGTCATCGTCGCCAAGACCAACTGCGACGAGTTCGCGATGGGGTCGTCCAACGAGAACTCCGCGTTCGGCCCCGTGCGCAACCCCTGGGACCACGCAAGGACGCCTGGGGGATCGAGCGGCGGGTCAGGGGCGCTGGTCGCGTCCGGGGCAGTCGACATCGCCCTCGGATCCGACACCGGGGGGTCGATCCGTCAGCCCGCCTCGTTCTGCGGCATCGTCGGACTCAAGCCGACCTACGGGCGGGTGTCGCGCTACGGCCTGGTGGCCTACGGATCGTCGCTCGACCAGATCGGCCCGATGACGCGCACGGTGCGGCAGGCGGGGCACGTGCTGGCGGTGCTGGCCGGTCCGGACCCCCTCGACGCGACCACGGTCGCGGCACCACCCTTCGAGGTTCCGGGGGCCGAGGTGTCGGTCAGGGGCCTGCGCGTGGGGGTGCCGCGGGCCCTGCTGGCCAGCGGCGTCGCCGAGGACGTGCAGGCCTCGGTCGAGCAGGCGCTCGCCCTCATGGTGGCCGGCGGCGCCACGCTGCACGATGTCGAGTTGCCGCACGCCGCGCACGCCATCCCGACGTACTACCTGGTGGCCACCGCCGAAGCCAGCGCCAACCTCGCCCGCTACGACGGGGTGCGTTTCGGACATCGGGCCCCGGCAGGGACGTTCACGGACCTGGCCTCGATGTATGCCGCCTCGCGCACGGAGGGCTTCGGCGACGAGGTCATCCGCCGCATCCTGCTCGGCACGTACGTCCTGAGCGCGGGCTACTACGACGCCTACTACCGCAAGGCGCAGCAGGTCCGCACGCTGATCACGCGCGACTACGAACAGGCGTTCGCGTCGGTGGACGTGGTGGCCATGCCGACGGCGCCCACCACGGCGTTCCGCCTCGGAGAGAAGGTCGAGGATCCGCTGCAGATGTACCTGGCCGACGTGTTCACGGTGAGCGCGAACCTGTCAGGACTGCCGGCCATCAGCGTCCCGTGCGGCCTCGATGGCCACGGGCTGCCGGTGGGCCTGCAGCTGACCGCACCGGCCTTCGCCGAGACGCAGTTGCTGCAGGCCGCAGCCGCCTACGAGGACGCCAGAGGCTCCTTCCCGATGCCGGGGCGAGCCTAGGCAGCGGCGAGCGCCGCCGTGCCCTTGATGGCCACCCAGACGAGGGCGGCCACGAGCAGCAACGGGATGAGCGGCAGCGCCACCACGGCGAGGACCGCCAGCAGCCCAAGCCCGCCCACGACCAGGGTGACCAGCAGCCCGACGACCAGCCCGACGCTGCCGAAGATCAGGCCGAACACCAGACCGAAGGCCGCCTTGAGCAGCAGCAGGGGCAGGAAGAGCACCCAGAGGACGGCACGAATCGCCAGCCAGGCCAGCGCCGCCCCCGCCATCATCGTCATCGCCAACACCGCGACCCCCAGTACGAACAGCGTCGTCATCGGCTCTCCCCTTGCGCGAATATGACGAGACGGTGCCCCCCGGGGTTCGGCGCGGCGTGCGCTATCGTCTACCGGTGACCGCGGACGCCGATCTGCTCGAGCGACTCGATGCCCTGGCCGAGTTGCTGCCGCTGCTGTCCGGAGCGCTCGACATCCGCGAGGCCTTTCCGCATCTCTCCCGCATCACCCGCCGCGTCCTGCCGCACGACGCGCTGGTCCTGGCGCTGCTGGCCCCCGACCGCGCCTCGCTGTCGATCCATGCGCTGACCACCGACGTCGACTTCCGCCGCCCGGATCGCATCCAGCTGCCGCCGAACATGCGCTATCTGTTCGAACAGCCGTGGGATCACCTGCTGTGCGACGACATGGCCGAGGACCCGGTGATGAAGCAGATCCCGGCTGTCGCGGCCGGTCTGCGCGGGTCGCTGCGCGTGCCCCTCCGCCGCAACGGCGAGGTCATCGGTGGCCTGAACTTCATGTCGCGGGCACGCGGCGCGTTCACGGAGCGCGATGCGCCGGTCGCCGTGCGCGTGGCCGCCTATGTCGCGCTGACGCTCGCGCACAAGGACCTGGCCGACGAAGCCGCCCGCGCCGCCGAGGTCCGCGAGCGTGCGGCCGCCCTCGAACAGCGGGTCCGCTCGCTCACCGACGAACTCGCCGTCCTCGGGCGTGGCGCGCCGCGGCGGATGGTCGGGACCTCGGCGGCGTGGCGACAGGCCGTCGCCGAGGCGGCACAGGTGGCCGCCACCGACACCACGGTGCTGCTCGTGGGCGAGTCGGGCACCGGCAAGGAGGTGCTGGCGCGCTTCATCCACACCGCGTCACCGCGGGCCGCCGGACCGTTCCTGGCCCTCAACTGCGCGGCGCTGCCCGAGGCGCTGATCGAATCGGAGTTGTTCGGCCACGAACGCGGCGCCTTCACCGGGGCCACCCAGGCACGGGCCGGCCTGATCGAGCGGGCCGGTGGCGGCGTGCTGCTGCTCGACGAGGTCGGCGAGTTGTCGCCGGGGGCACAGGCGAAACTGCTCCGCGTCCTCCAGGAACGCGAGTTCCAGCGGCTGGGGGCCTCGAAGGTCGTCAGGGCCGACGTCAGGGTCATCGCCGCCACCCACCGCGACCTGCGCGCGATGGTGGAACGGGGGACGTTCCGGGAAGACCTGTTCTACCGGCTGCACATCTTCGCGATCGCCCTCCCCCCGCTGCGCGAGCGCCCCGACGATGTGCTGCCGCTGGCCGAGGTGCTGCTGGAGGACATCGGCCGGCAACTGGGCCGACGCGCGGCAGGCCTGTCCCGCGAAGCCGTCCCGCGACTGCTCGGCTATCCATGGCCCGGCAACGTGCGGGAATTGCGCAACGTCCTCGAACGGGCCGCCATCTTGGCCGGCGGGGGCCTGATCACCTCCGAGCATCTCGCCGTCCCCGCTCTCGCCCGGCGCGCCGCGCCGACCGGATCGGCCGCGCCCGAGCGCCAGGCCGTCCCGTCGCCGACGAGCGCAGTGGCCCATGGTCCGGGTGGCGGAGGCCCCGCGGCGACGCTGCCCGACGTCGAGCGCCAGATGGTGGAACGGGCGCTCAGCGAGGCCCGGTACAACAAGTCCCGCGCTGCCACCGCGCTGGGCCTCACGCGCGCCCAGTTGTACGTCCGGCTCAAGCGTCACGGGCTGGTCTGAGGACGCCCACAATGCGGACAAATCGCCATTGTGAAGATTTCTACGCAATACACAGGCTGCACTCTCGACCGCAAACTGTCACACTCTTTATCATAAAGCCCTACTAAGCAGCTACTTGAAAGATCTGCCTGCGGCAGGCGGCCACTGGCCCAGCCCTTGCCTGTAGACACTCGTGGAAGGAGTTCCATGAGTCAGGCACACGTAGAACAGATCCTGGGACGGCTCGCGACCGACGAAGCCTGGCGAGAGCGGTTCCGCCGGGCCCCAGACGACGCGCTGGATGAGTTGGTGGGGGTGGCGTCGCTCGAGATCAGCGCCACGGAACGGCAGGCCCTGCTGGCGATGTCGCCAGAGACGCTCGACGCCTTTGCCGCGGCCCTCGATCCCCGGCTCCAGCGACTGGGCGTGACGCGATGACGCCGTTGGTCCTGCGCCGCTGGCCCCTGATGGTCGCGTGCGCGGCCCTGTCGTGGCTGGTGAGCGCGACCGGTGTGGGGGCCCAGCCCACCCCGCTCACCCTGGCCGATGCCACTGCGCGGGCGCTCGAACGCCTGCCCGAGGTGGCGATTCAGCGGGACGCCATCACCATCGCCGCCCAGGGCGAGATGCGGGCGCAGGCCGCCTATGACCCGGTCATCCGGCTCGACAGCCGGCTCCGCAGCCGGACCGACCCCCTGAACACCCTGTTTGTCGGAGCGCCCGAGGGCGCCCTGGCCTCGCGGGTGAACAGCCTCGTCGGCAGCGCGTCGTGGACGCGCCTCTTCGAGTCGGGGGCCACCGTCACCGGCAGCGCGTCGACGTCGCTGGAGGACAGCACCAGCCGGTTCGCCCTGCTCACCCCGGCCTACCTCACCAGCGTCGGCATCGAGGTCCGGCAACCGCTGCTCGCGGGCCGTCGGTTCGACGTCCAGCGACGCGCCCTCAAGGTGTCGGCGCTCGACGTGTCGCGAAGCCGGACCTCCCTGGAGCGATTGATCTCGGAGACCGTCGCGGCCGTGGAGCGGGCGTACTGGGCCGTCCGGGCGACCCGCGACGACGTGCGCATTCGCGAGCAGTCGCTGGCGTTGGCCGAGGCGCAACGCGAGGACACCAGCGTGCGCATCGACGCCGGCACCGCCGCCGAGTCCGACATTGCCGCGCCACAGGCCGAGATCGCCAGGCGCCGAACCGACCTGGTGCGTGCGCGCGACGAGGCGCTGCGCGCCGACATCGGTCTGCGCCAGCTGATGGCCGGCACGGCCGACTCGCCCGTGTGGACGATGGCGTTCGACCTCGCTGACGACCCGCCGGCCCCACCGCCGCCGGATCAGGTCGATCGCCTCGTGGCCGATGCCCTGGAGCGCCGCCCGGAACTGGCCGATGTCGACGCCGCGCGGCAGATCGCCGAACTCGACACGGCGCTGGCCCGGGAACGCACGCGCACCCAGCTCGATCTGATCGCGGCCTACCACCTGCGCGGCCTGGCCGGCGGCGACAACGCGGATCTCCTCGTGCCGTTCCCCGGCGCCGTCGTGACCATCCCTGACGCGCAGCGTGGGGGCCTGGACGACTCCCTGCAGACCCTCGCCACGCACCGTTTTTCCGACGTCTACGTCGGCGTCAGCCTCGCCCTGCCGCTCGGAAGACGCGCGGCGAAGGCCGATGTCGTGGCCGCCACACTCGCCGAGCGCCGCACCCACCTGCTGCGCGACCAGCTCGCACAGCGCATCGCCACCGAGGTCCGGACCGCCGCGGCGGTGCTCTCGGCGGCACGGGACCGACACGACGCGGCCACCGCCCTCGAGACGGCCGCCACCGATCTGCTCGCCGCCGAACAGGCGCGCTTCGACACCGGGCAGAGCTCGAACTTCTTCGTGCTGCAGCGCCAGACCGAACTCGCGCAGGCGTCGCTGGCACGCACCGCCGCGCGCCTCGACATGACGCGCGCGACCACCGAAGTGCTGCGGGCCACGGGGCGCCTCCTCGAACGACGCGGCATCGCCCTCGACCTGAAAGGACCCGTCCGATGACGCTCTCCGCTCCGACCACTGCCGCCCTGCTGGCGCTCCTGTCGCTCACCTCGACCAGCTGCGCGCGCGGCCCCGTGGACGATCGCCTCCATCTGAACGGACGCATCGAAGCGCCGCTGGTCGACATCGCGCCTCGCATCCAGGGACGTGTCCTCGAGGTCCTGGTCCGCGAAGGCGATCGCGTCAAGGCCGGCGACCTGCTGGTGCGCCTCGATCTGGCCGAAGTCGCCCTCGCCCCCGACCGCGATGCCCAGTCGGTGACGGCGGCAGAGGCCCGTGTGCGCGATCTCGCGTCCGGCAGCCGCGCCGCCGAGATCGCCGGCGCAGAGGCCGAGCGGGCCGATCGTCTCGCCGCCCTGTCGCTCGCGAAGGAAGAACTCGCTCGACAGCAGCAGTTGCGCAGCAAGCGGGTCGGCACGCAGCGCGATCTCGACCGCGCCGCCTCCGATGTCACGCGGGCGCAGGCCGCCGTCGACGCCGCCACCCAGCGGCTGACGCTGGTGCGTCAGGGGTTCCGCCAGTGGCAGAGCCGACAGGCCGAGGCCGAACTCGGTCGCGCCCAGCGCGTCAAGGCGCAATCGGACATCGTGGTGCGCGAGGCCGAACTGCGGGCCCCGAGCGATGCCGTCGTGCTGCACCGCCTCGTCGAGCCCGGTGCCCTGCTCGGCCCCGGGCAGCCGGCGCTGACGCTCGGCCTCGTGGCGCGCCTCTACGTCCGCACGTTCGTCCCCGAGCCGCATCTCGGCCAGGTCCGCCAGGGGCAGGTCGTGCAGGTATCCGTCGATGCCTATCCGGGGCAGACCTTTCCGGCGCGCGTGACCGAAATCTCACCGAACGCCGAGTTCACGCCCAAGGCGGTCGAGACGCGCGAGGAACGCGTCAATCTCGTCTACGCCGCCAAGGTGGATCTCGATGCCGGCTGGACGGCCCCCCTCGTGCCAGGGCAACCAGCCGAGGTGCTCGTCGCGGCGTCGACGTCGCCGAGGCCGACGCCATGAGCACGATGATCGAGGCCACCGGCCTCACGAAGCGCTTCGGCGCGGTCGACGCCCTGCGCGGGCTGACGCTGTCGATCGCACGCGGCGAACTGTTCGCGCTGCTCGGCCCGGATGGCGCCGGCAAGTCGACGTTCTTCCGCCTCGTCGCCGGACTCATCACCCCGAGCGGCGGCCACGTGCAGGTGCATGGCGTGCGCACGTTCGGACTGGTGCCGCAACGGTTCTCGCTCTACGAGGACCTGACGATCGACGAGAACCTGCACCTGCGCGCACGGCTCTACGACGTCCCCGACGCGATCGCGCGCACACGGACGGCGGAGCTCCTCGCACGCGTCGGACTCGATCGCTTCCGATCGCGGCTGGCCGGCGCCCTGTCGGGCGGCATGAAGCAGAAGCTCGCGCTGGTCAGCGCGCTGCTGACGCAGCCGGAGCTGCTCCTGCTGGACGAACCCACCACGGGCGTCGACCCGGTGTCGCGCCGCGAGTTCTGGATCCTGCTCAATCAGTTGCATCACGAAGGGCTCACGCTGGTGGTCTCGACGCCCTACATGGACGAGGCCGAGTACGCCTCACGGATGGCCTTCCTCGACCGCGGACGGGTCACCGCCCTCGGCACCCGCGCTGCCATCGTCGGCGCCTATCCGCGGGCGCTGGTGGAGGTGCGAAGTCACGACCGCATGCGCTTGCGGCGACAGCTCGCGGACCTGCCGGGGGTCGAGGACGTGTCCCTGTTCGGGACGCGCCTGCACGTGCGCGGCCGCACCGCGGACGCCGACTCCCTGCTCGGCGAGGTGCGGCGAGCCATGGCGGGGCACGTCGAGGCCGACGACGTGCGCGTCATCGCGCCCTCGCTCGAGGACGTGTTCGTCTGGCACAGCGAGCACGACACCGGACCAGGTGCCGACCCCGCGCCGGGATCGCCGCTGGCGCTGGCGGGGTCGCGATGAGTGCGTCTCGGCGCGATCCCGACAACCTGGTCACGGCCCGCGCGCTGACGCGCCGCTTCGGGTCGTTCGTCGCCGTGCGCAACATCGACGTCGAGATTCCGCGCGGGCGGGTCTTCGGCTTTCTCGGTCCGAACGGATCGGGCAAGTCGACCACCATCCGCATGCTCGCCGGGCTGCTGGCGCCGACCTCCGGTGTCATCACCGGGTTCGGTGGCCTCGATCTCGCGGCCGACACCGACGCGTGGAAGCGCCGCCTCGGCTACATGAGCCAGAAGTTCTCGCTGTACCTGGACCTCACCGTCGAGGAGAACCTGCGCTTCTTCGGCGCGGTGTACGGCCTGCGTGGGCCGGCCCTGGCGGGCCGCATCGATGCCCTGGCCGACCGCCTGCAGTTCCAGCCGGCCCGGCGCATGCTGACCGAAGGCCTGTCGACCGGCCTGCGCCAGCGCGTCGCGCTCGCCGCGGCGCTGCTGCACGAGCCCGAACTGCTGTTCCTCGACGAACCGACCGGCGGCGTGGACCCGGTGGGACGACGGATGTTCTGGGATCTGATTTACGAGCTGGCGGCCGACCGCGGCATGACCGTGCTGGTCACCACGCACTACATGGACGAGGCCGAGCAGTGTGACCGGCTGGCCTTCATCCTCGACGGCAGTCTGATCGCCGATGGCTCGCCGATCGATCTCAAGGCGCACCTGGCCGGACGCCTGTTCGAGGTGGAGATGGCCGCGGATGCGTTCGGCGCGGTCGCCGCGCTGCGGGGGCAGCCCCTCTTCGAGGACGTCTACCTGTCGGGACGCCGCCTGCGTGCGGTGCTGCATGCAGAGGCGCAGGCCGAGGCGCTGTCGGCCCTGGCCGTGTATGGCCGACCGGACCTGGCCGAGCCCTCCCTCGAGGACGTGTTCGTGTCACTCGCTCGCACGCGCGCCACCGGCGCGGAGGAGGCCGCATGAGACGGCTGCTGGCCCTGACCTGGAAGGAGTTCATGCAGCTCAAGCGCGACCGCCTGACGCTGCGCATGATCATCCTGATTCCACTGATGCAGACCCTGGTGTTCGGGTATGCCATCAACTACGACGTCAAGCATCTGAAGACGGTGGTCCTCGACGAGAGCCGGTCCTACGACAGCCGCGAACTGGTGGCGCGGCTGACGGCCAGCCAGTACTTCGAGGTGGTCGGACGCGTGGACAGCATGCGCGACCTGCAGACGGCGCTGGACTCCTCGACCGCGGCCGTCGGGCTCGTGATCGATCGCGACTACGGCGCCAACCGCCATCGTGGCACGCCCGCCGAAGCGTTCCTCGTGGTCAACGCGTCGGACACCACCACGGCCAGCCAGGCGATGTCGATCGCCAGCGGGGTGGCGACGCAGTTGTCCATCCAGACGCTGGCGCGGCGAGCGGGATGGCGCGAGCGTGCCCTGCCTGTCGATCTGCGCCTGCGTCCCTGGTACAACCCGGATCTGCGCACGGCGACGTTCGTCATCCCCGGCCTGCTGGCCATCATCCTGACGTTCACGCTGATCCAGTTCACCGCCGGCGCCATCGTGCGCGAGCGCGAGATGGGGACGCTCGAGCAGCTGCAGGTCACGCCGGTGACGCGCACGCAGCTGATTCTCGGCAAGCTGATGCCGTTCATCGTCATCGGCTACGTGCAGCTGACGGTGACGGTGCTGTTGATGCGGTTCCTGTTCCGGATCCCGATCATGGGCAGCGTGCTGCTGCTCTACGGCGTCGGGTTCCTGTTCATCGCCGCGGTGCTCGGGCTGGGCATGCTGCTGTCGACCATCGCCCAAACGCAGCGCCAGGCGCAGCAGCTGTCGATGATGTTCCTGCTGCCCTTCGTCTTCCTGTCGGGCTACGTCTTCCCCATCGACGGGATGCCGATGGTCTTCCAGCTGATCTCGCGGCTCATCCCGGCGCGTTACTTCATCGAGGTGGTGCGCGGCATCGTGTTGCGGGGGGCGGGCGTGGCGGAGCTGTGGGTGCCGATCGCCTGGCTGGCGTTCTACACCTGCGCCATCATCGGACTGGCGGTCTTCCGGTTCCGGAAGACGTCGGGCTGACACGCACGACGGGCACGGGGAACCGTCGCGGCGGTTCCCACGTGCCCGATCTCGACGGCACCGCAGGACGGGAGCACCGGCTCCCGCGGCTAGCTGATGGCGACCTCGATCTGTCTCGGCTTGGCCGCGGCCTTGACCGGCAGCGTGATGATCAGCAGCCCCTCCTTGAACTCCGCGCGTACCTGCTCCGTGTCGATGCGCGATGGCAGCGAGAACGAGCGGCTGAAGGCGCCATAGGCGCGCTCGACGCGGTGGTACTGCTCCTGCTTGATCGACGTGTCGCGCTTGCGCTCGCCACGCAGAGTGAGCGTGTTGTGCTCGACGCGCAGGTCGATGTCCTCGCGGGCAATGCCCGGCAGCTCCGCCGTCAGCACGATCTCCTGATCGGCGTTCTCGTAGATGTCGACGGCCGGCGACCACTCGCCCCGCTGGGTCAGGTCGTCGTCGAACCGACGGGTATAGGCGTCGCCGAAGATGCGGTTGATGCGGTCCTGCATCGTGGCCAGATCGCGGAACGGGTCGAATCGCACCATGCTCATGGTCCTCTCCTCCACGTGCGGCGGCGGCTGTCGAGGCCACCGTCCACGGGCGTTACGTGTCTCGTGCGCCGCCGACCCGATGTCGGCAGGCGTCCTGCCGGGCGTGCTGTCGACCGGCAACAGGGGCAGTATAGGCAAGACATGAGTGCCTGTCAAGCACTTAACCTGACTACATCTCACTCATATACATAACTGGCCCGATTGCGCCTTTTCTGCCGTCTCTCGGTCGCCCCGTGCGATCATCTCGGGATGCTGTCGTTTCCAGAGGCGACCGAACTGGCCGACGAGGTGCGTCGGCTCTTCGAAGACCTGCAGCAGACGCACGACGCCGCGCCCGGCGGCCTGCATGCGCCCCCCATGGACGTCGTCGAGCGCGAGGAATCACTCGAGGTCGTGCTCGACCTGGCCGGGGTCGCGCCCGAGGACGTGCGGGTCCTGTTCAAGAACAACACCCTGGTGGTGGCCGGGTGCAAGTGGCCCACCGGGGGGCCGCCGGAACGCACCACGGCCTTCCATCTCGTCGAGCGGAGTTTCGGGCGCTTCGCCCGGGCCGTCCGCGTGACGGCGACGCTCGATCTGTCGCGCGCACGCGCCACGATGACCGAAGGCGAGTTGCGCATCCAGTTGCCCCGCCTCAACAGCGGGCAGGAGTTCGTCATCCCCATCGAGAAAGTCGTCTAGCGCGCCATGCGGATCCTCTTCATCGGCGACATCTTCGCCAAGGTGGGCCGCGACCTCGTCAAGCGCGCCGTGCCGGCGCTCGTCCAGACGCGCGGCATCGACCTCGTGATCGCCAACGGTGAGAACAGCGCCGGCGGCTTCGGCATCACGCGCGAGATCTCGCGCGAGTTGTTCGACACGGGCATCGCGGTGCTGACGTCGGGCAACCACGTCTGGGACAAGCGCGAGATCCTCGCGTTCATCGACGATGAACCTCGCCTGCTGCGTCCGTTCAACTACCCGGCGGGCACCCCCGGGCGTGGCTCCACGATCGTCACGACGGCCGACGGCACCCGGGTCGGCATCCTGAACCTGATGGGCCGCGTCTTCATGACCGCGATCGACGATCCGTTCTCGCTCGGGCGCGCCGAGGTCGAACGGCTGAAGGCGCACGCCGACATCGTCTTCGTCGATTTCCATGCCGAAGCGACCTCCGAGAAGGTCGCGCTCGGTTGGCACCTCGATGGCCTGGCCACCGCCGTGGTCGGCACGCACACGCACGTCCAGACGGCCGACGCGCAGGTGCTGCCGGGCGGCACGGCCTACTGCACCGACGTCGGCATGACCGGCCCGCACGATGGCGTGATCGGCGTCGATCGCGGCCCGGTGATCAACCGGTTCCTCACCGGGCTGCCGACCCGCTTCGACACCGCCTCCGGCCTGCCGCGCCTGCACGCCGTGATCATCACGGCCGATGGCTCCGGGCGCGCCAGTGCCATCGAGCGCCTGAGCCTGACCCCGACCGACATCGAGGACCTCCGGTGAACTCGCTCTTCGACCTCCCGTTCGAGGACGAGCCGATCCCGAGGAAGGACCTGCAGCCGCCCACGCCGCCGGCCCCGCCGGCGCTACCGCCCGAGCAGCCCGTCGAACGGAGTGCGCGCCCGCAGGCGCCGCGCACCTTCTCGGTCAGCGAGCTCACCACTGCAGTGCGCCAGTCGCTCGAACAGCAATTCGGCCGCGTGTGGGTCGAGGGCGAGATTGCGGATTGCACCACCTCGGGCGGCAACATCTACTTCACCCTGAAGGATGCCGGCGCGCAGCTGTCGGCCGTCCTGTGGCGCACCGACGCGGCCCGCCTGCGCTTCAAGCTGACCACCGGCCTGCACGTGCTCGTGAAGGGGCGCCTGTCGGTCTACGTGCCGCGCGGCCGGTACCAGTTGATGGCCGACAGCATCGAGCCCAAGGGTGCGGGCGCGCTGCAACTGGCCTTCGAGCAACTGAAGCGACGTCTGCAGGCCGAGGGCCTGTTCGCGCCGGCCCGCAAGCGACCGCTGCCGATGCTGCCGCGCCGCATCGGTGTCGTCACGTCGATGGACGGCGCCGCGCTGCGTGACGTGCTCCGCGTGCTGCGCACCCGTCGCGCTCCCGCCGACATCGTCATCAGTCCAACGCGCGTCCAGGGAGACGGCGCCGGCGCCGAGATTGCCCGGGCCATCGCTCGGGTCGCCCGGGTCGCTGGTGTGGACGTCCTCCTCGTCGGGCGCGGCGGCGGGTCCCTCGAAGACCTCTGGGCCTTCAACGAGGAGGTCGTCGCCCGCGCGATCGCGGCCTGTCCCGTGCCGGTGATCGCGGCGGTCGGCCACGAGGTGGACACGACGATCGCCGACTTCGTCGCCGACGTCCGCGCCGCCACGCCGTCGCAGGCCGCCGAGATCGTCATGCGCCAGGCGAGCGACTTCCGCGATCGGCTCGCGGGGGCGCGCCGTCAGATGGCCCTGCTGCTGCACAGTCGACTCGACCGCCAGCGCACCCGCCTGCTCCGCATCGAGCAGCGCCCGGGTTTCGCGCACTATCGGGACGACGTCCGCCATCGGGAACGGCTGCGGGCCGAACTCGACGAGCGCCTGACGAGCGCGTGGCGACAGCAGACCGTCGCGCGCGGGCGGCGTCTCGAAGATCTCGGCCGTCGTCTCGACGAGCAGCACCCGCAGCGGCAGCTCGTCACTCGCATGCGCCGCCTGGCCCAGCTCGACGATCGGCTTCGCGTGTCCGTGCAGGGTCGCCGGAGCGCCGCGCACGCCGCGTTGCAGGCCCGTCGCGATCGGCTGGCGCGTACGGGCCTCGACACCCGCGTCGCGCAACTGGGGCGCCGCGTCGATCAGCAGGTGGCGCGGGCCCAGTCCGCGCTCACCGTCGCGCGCCATGCCCGCGACCGGCAGCTCTCGTCGCTGTCGGCGCAGCTCGACGCGCTGAGTCCGCTCCGCACGCTCGCCCGCGGCTACGCCATCTGCTGGGACGTCCCCGGCGTGGAGGTCGTCCGCAGCGTCACCGACGTGGCGCCCGGCGACCGCGTGCACGTGCAACTTCCCGATGGCGTCCTGCGCTGCGACGTCGACGCCGTCACCCCCGACCCCACCACACGTCCATGACCGAACCCACCGACTTCGAGCAGGCCATCACCGAGCTCGACGCCATCGTCCGTACCCTCGAGCAGGGCGACCAGCCGCTCGAGCAATCCCTCGCGCTGTTCGAACGCGGCGTCAAGCTGTCCCGCTTCTGTCACGACCGCCTCGAGGATGCCGAGCGACGCATCACCGTGCTGACGCAGAACGGGGGCCTGCGCGACGAGACTGCGGCCTTCGACAAGGAACTGTCGCCTCGCCCCGCCGACCGCGCATGAGCGCCATCGCCTTCGAGGACTTCGCCGACGGCTGTCGTCGCGACATGGAACGCGCGCTCGCGCAGTGGCTGCCGGTGCCGCCCGAGTGTCCGCCGCGTCTGCACGAGGCCATGCACTACAGCCTGCTGGCCGGTGGCAAGCGGATGCGGCCCGTGCTCGTGCTCGCCGCTGCCGACGCCGTCGGCCTCGGCCATCCCGACGCGCGGATGCTGGCCCTGCCGGCCGCCTGCGCCCTGGAGATGATCCACACGTACTCGCTGGTGCACGACGATCTGCCGGCCATGGACAACGACACGCTGCGACGCGGTCGGCCGACGGCGCATGTCGTCTATGGCGATGCCCTCGCGATCCTCTCGGGGGACGGCCTGCTGACCGAGGCCTTCACGCTCCTCGCGCGCGAACCCGCCCTCGAGGGCCCGGCCATCGCCCAGCGCAAGCTGCAGACGATTCAGCTCATCGCGCGTTCGGCCGGGGCGTGGGGCATGGTCGGCGGCCAGGTCCTCGACCTGCAATGGGAGGGCGCGCCGCGCCAGGCCCGTGCCGAGGATGATCTGGTGCGCCTGCAGGACGTGCATGCCCGCAAGACCGGTGCGCTGATTCGCGCCGCCACCGGCGCCGGCGCCATCATGGCCGGCGGCACGCCGAATCAGATCGCCGCCATCGACGCCTACGCCACCGAACTCGGCCTGTGTTTCCAGATCGTGGACGACGTCCTGGATGTCGAGGGCGATGCCGCGCAACTGGGCAAGCACGCGGGCAAGGACGAAGCCGCCGGCAAGCTGACGTACCCGGCCCTGTTCGGCGTCGAGGGCAGTCGGCAGCGGGCGCGCGCCTGTGCCGAGCGTGGCCACGCCGCCCTGGCGCAGGCCGGCCTCTCCGGCCACCTGCCCGCGATCCTCGACTGGACCCTGACGCGCCGCCAGTGACCGCGCCCCGCCCGGCCCGCGTGCGGCTCGATGCGCTGCTCGTCCAGCGCGGGTTCGCCCCGTCGCGCGAG
>NZ_JALHPM010000153.1:0-15637 GCF_022842525.1 Luteitalea sp. | reverse complement strand
CGCGCGCGACAAGGACATCGCCAGCCGCAGAGCGCTCTTCACGCGCGCCCTGCAGAACATGAAGACGCTGGCCGAAGGCGGCACCCTGCCGCCGCCGGCACCACGCGGGGTACCGCCAGGGCGTTGAGTGTTCGTCAGCGAGAACGACGCGCCGGCAGCGTCCAGTTCTCGAGCTTCAGGTCGCGCACCCGCTCGAACTTCGCCGTGTTGTTCGTGACCAGCGTGAGCCCCAGAGATCTCGCGTGCGCGGCGATGAACAGGTCGTTGGCGCCGATCATCACGCCCCGAAGCCTCAGGTCCGCCCGGATCTCCGCGTAGTGGGGCGCGGCGCCCTCGTCGAGATCCACCGCCTCGACGTAGGGGAGGAAAGCCGCCAGGGCGGCGGCGTCATGCGCGCGGCGGGGAGACACCTCGACGCCGTAGAGCAATTCCGCCTTGGTGACCACGGACATGCAGACGTCGTCGACCGAGAAGGACTGCAGCCGCTTCAGCACCAGCGGATGCGAGCGCTTCATGATGTAGGAGCACGTGTCCGTGTCCAGCATGAAGCGGGGCACTACAGCTCTCGTTCCTGAACAGGCAGGTCCTCGACGTCGGCCATGAAGGTCGCCGATGCCACGGGCGCGGTGGCCAGGTACGTCTTCCAGTCGCGGGGGCGAGGGGAGAGGATGACGTCGTCGCCGACCTTGCGAATCAGGACCTCGTCGGTGGCGAACTGGAATTCCTTCGGCAGCCGCACCGCCTGGCTGCGGTTGGTCATGAAGACCTTCGCGGTTCGGGACATGTCGGAAACCTCCCGAAGCCAGTATGCCATATACATGTCGTATATGGCGCCGCGTGCGCAATACGTGCGTCCATCTCGGCTTTCGAGCGGTTCTGGCGGATCGGGAGGAAGCGGAAAGCCCGTAAGTGCTTTGTTTTCAACAACTGGACGCAGTCCGAATCCCACCCTCTCCGCCATCACAAAGCACTGAAAATAAACGAGTTAGTCGATCCAAGATTCCGACTGTACCTGGATCCTCGTTTTCGCCCCCTCTTTCGCGCTTCAGAACCCGCTGAATTCGGCCTGTTTTCGGCACGACAGTTCCTGTTCCACCCACGTAGTGGCGCGTCCTTCCACACGGCGCCGCGTACCGAGCCTCCGGCGACCTCGAACGACGCGCGGCCTCCCTCCATCCTCGGTCATCGCTCGTTCATCGCGGCCGTGGCACCGTATCTCTCCGGCGCTACGGCACTGCGTGCGGCCGTCCGCTGCATGATGGGCTGGGGCCAGAATCAGTGGCGGGTCAGGCATGAGGATTTTGCTGGTCGAAGACGAACCGCGCGCGGCCCAGGTGCTCGCCAAGGGCCTGCGCGAACAGTCGTACGCGGTCGATGTGGCACGCGACGGCGACGACGCGCTGTACCAAGCGTCGATCACGGACTACGACGCCATCGTGCTGGACGTCATGCTGCCAGGCATCGACGGGTTCACGGTGTGCCGTGAACTGCGCGCGCAGGGATCGCATGTGCCGGTGCTGATGCTGACGGCCCGCGATGCCGTCGACGCTCGCATCACCGGCCTCGACAGCGGCGCCGACGACTACCTCGTCAAGCCTTTCGACTTCGGGGAGCTCCTCGCGCGGCTGCGCGCGGTCATTCGCCGCGGCCAGGCGCCGCAGCGCCCCTCGGACGTGACGCTGGGAGACTTGCGCATCGACCTGCGTGCCCGGCACGTCACCCGCGGTCGCGACCGCCTGGCGCTCACCACGCGCGAGTTCGCGCTGCTCGAGTTCCTGGTGTTGCACGAGGGTGAGGTCGTCGGCCGTGGCGAGATCGCCGAGCATGTCTGGGACACGGCCTTCGAGTCGATGTCGAACGTGATCGACGTCATGATTCAACGGCTGCGCCGCAAGATCGATCCGCCCACGGGTCCCTCCTTCATCGTCACGCGACGGGGCGAGGGGTACATGCTCGTGCGGCCAGACGGCGGAGGTGGCGGATGAGGCTCTCCATCCGCGGCCGACTCACCTTGTGGTACACGGCGGTCGTCGTCGCGATTCTTCTGACCGGTGGCATCGTGGGCTCCCTGGCCCAGGCGCGGCTGGCGCTCCAGGGGCTTGACGACGACCTGACCCGCACAATGGCGACCCTGCTGGGCGTCATGCACACTGAGATCGGCGAAGGGTTGAGTCTGGAGGCGTCCGCAGACGAGGCCAGTCGTGAGGTGGTCGCGCCCGGGCATGGCCTGGCACTCCTGCGCGAAGACGGGAGGCTCTTGAAGGCCTGGGGTGACCCGTCGCATGCGCACCTGCTCGCTCGTGAAGCGTCAACGGGCCTCTCCACGCGAGGCGGCGGCGCCGGCACGCGGGTCCTGCTGCAGGATGTCGCCGACGGCGGTTACCGCTTTCGAGCCGTGGTCGCGGTCTCGATGGCGTCACTGGCGGCGCAGCAGGCCGCGATGGTGCGTGCCTTGTACCTCGGGGGCATCCTGGCGCTGCTGACGGCGGCGGTCGGCGGGTGGCTGATTGGACGAAAGACGCTGCGGCCGCTGTCGGACATGGCGGCGCAGGCGTCTCGGATTGACGGGCGCGAACCATCCGGGCGGCTCTCCACGCCGAACCCAGACGACGAGCTCGGCGTCCTTGCCGCCTCGTTCAACGACCTCCTGCAACGGCTCGCCACGGCTCTGCATCAACAACGCCAGTTCATGGCGGACGCCTCTCACGAACTGCGGACGCCCGTGTCGGTCGTGCGCACCACCGCGCAAGTCACGCTATCGCAGCCACACCGGCCGGACAGCGAGTATCGCGAGGGCTTCACGATCGTCGAGGAACAAGCGACGCGACTGTCACGGCTCGTCGAGGCGATGTTTTTGCTCTCCCGCGCCGAGGCACATGGGGTGCCCTTGCGGCGGGAGTTCCTCAATCTCGACGATCTCGTCGCCGAGACCGTGCGGGCGGTCCGGGTCGTGGCGGAGCAACGCGCGTTGCAGGTGGTCGTCGAGGGACAGCAGGAAGTGGGTTTCGAGGGCGACGACGGGCTGCTGCGCCAACTGGTCGCCAATCTCCTGGACAACGCCATCCGCCATGCCGACATCGGCGGCACGGTCGTTGTCGTGCTCTCCCGGGACGCCGATGCCATCGTTCTCCGCGTGACCAACGACGGGCCGGGCATCGCGCCCGCCGACCAGACGCGCATCTTCGAGCGATTCGTCCGCATCGGTCCCTCCACGGGCGGAGGCCTGGGGCTGCCCATCGCCCGCTGGATTGCCGAGGCGCACGGCGGCACGCTCACGCTGGAACGCAGCGAGCCAGGCCAGACGACCTTTGCGGTGCGCTTCCCCCTCGTGCCTGTCATCGACCGTTCATCCACGCCTTGAGAGCATGAGGGCCGCTATGGTGCGGCTCCTCCTCCTTCTTGGTGCGGCGGTGACGACGCTGTCGTGCGCGAGCGCCCAGCCGCCCGTCGCGTCGCCAGTGACGGAGGGGATCCTCAGCGCCACCGGGGCGGCGGCACGGATCCAAGCGCCAGGACTCGCGGAGCTGCCGTCGGCCGTCGATCTTCGAGATGGGCTGTCGAGCGACGAAGCGGTCGCGACCGCGCTGTGGAACAACGCGACCTTCCAGGTCACGCTCAGCCAGCTCGGGTTCGCGCGTGCCGACCTGGTGGATGCCGGCCTCTTGACCAATCCGGTCCTGTCCCTGCTGTTCCCGCTCGGGCCGAAGCAGTTCGAGGCGACGTTGCGCTGGCCCATCGAAGTGCTCTGGGAACGGCCGAAGCGCCGGGCGGCGGCGCAGCTGGCCTTGAACGCGATCGCGAGTTCCCTGGTGCAGTCGGGCCTGGACCTGGCGCTGGCCGTGCGGGTATCGCACGCGGATTACGCGCTGGCCATCGACCGGCAGCGGCTGGCGACCGACGCCGCGGCCATTCTCGAGCGGATCGACGTCCTCACCCAGTCACGCCTGGCCGCGGGCGACATCTCCACGCTGGAGGCACGCGTGGCGCGCGTGGATGCGGCGCGAGCCCGGCAGGATGCCGACCGCGCGGCCCACGATGTCCGGCTCGCCCGTGAGCGACTCCGCCTGCTGTTGGGCCTGGCCGCCGACGACCCAGCCGTGGATCGGATCCAGGCGTTGGCGGTGCCTGACGCCTGCGGTACCGCGACGGATCTGCTCCCGCGCGCCCTGGCGGCGCGGCCCGATGTGCGGGCGGCCGAGATCGCGGTCGAGGGGGCCGCCGCGCGACTTGGATGGGAACGTAGCCGGGTGCTGGCCCTCGCCGCGGTCCTCGACGCCAACGGCCAAGGCTTGGAGGGATTCGAAGCCGGACCGGGCGTTGACGTGGGGTTGCCGATCTTCAACTGGAACCAAGGGGGGCGTCTGCGGGCCGCCACCGAGTTGCAGCGCGCATCCGCGGCCTATGTCGCCACACAGCAACAGGTCGGCCTCGACGTGCGGGAAGCGGTCACGCTGCTCGACCAGGCCAAGGAGTCGCGAACGGCCTGGCGCACCACCCTCGTGGTCCCGCTCGAGGCGAATCTCACCGATGCCGAAGAGGCCTATCGGGCCGGCGACAGCTCGTTCCTCTTCGTGCTCGAGAACAGCCGCCGCCTGATCGAGGCGCGGTTGCGCGAGCGCGAGCTCGCTGCCGATGAGGCGCGCGCGGTGGCACGCATCGAACGCGCGATCGGCGCGAAATGCGCGCCTCCCGCAGGAGAGACCCGGTAATGCGACGACTGTTGATGCTCCTTCCCGCGCTTCTTGCGGCGTGCGGGCCCAACGCCGCCCCGCCAGCGGCCTCCGCACCTGCGGCCAAGGTGACGGGCGCCGTGCCGGAGGCTGCGCTTGCGACCTTGACGCTCACCGACGCCGCGACCACGCGGTTGGGGATCGAGACGACGCAGGTGGAGCGCCGCCGCATCGCGGCCACCCGCAGCCTCGGCGGCGAGATTCTCCCCGCTGGTGGAACGCAGGTGACCGTGACCGCCCCGGTTGCCGGCACGTTGTCGGCCGAGGCGCCGACCCCTGTCGTCGGCGCGCCCCTGGCGAGCGGTGCGCCGGTGCTGACCTTGATTCCCCTCGCGCCAGCGGAGCGCGACGTGCGGGTCGAAGCCGAGCGGCTCGTCGCCGAAGCGGTCGGCCGCCAGGAGATGATGGCCAAGCGTGCCCAGCGCGCTCGCCAGCTGGCGCAGGACGGATCGGGCAGCATCCGTGCGTCCGAGGAGGCCGCGGCGGATCTCGCCGTGGCCGACGCGGCGCTCGCCGCGGCACGAGAGCGGCTGGCGCTCGCCGCGCGGGGCGTGAGTGCGTCGGGGGCGATTCGCTTGACGTCACCACGCGCGGGTGTGCTCCGGGCGCTCCACGCCAATGCCGGGCAGACCGTCGCGGCCGGCGTGCCGCTCTTCGACGTCGTCGGGCTCGACACCGTCTGGCTGCGCGTGCCGGTGTTTGCCGGTGATCTCGAGGCGCTCGATCGCCGCGCGCCCGTAGAAGTCGTTGCCCTCGGCGCCGCTGCCAGCGCCGGTGGCCGGACCGCCACGCCGATCGCGGCGCCGCCCACCGCCGACCTCGCCACCGCGGGCGTGGATCTCTTCTACAGTCTGGCCAACCGCGATGCCAGCCTGCGTCCTGGCCAGCGGGTCAGCGTCCGCGTGCCCCTCACGGCGGGCGGAGAGCACCTGGTGGTGCCGCGCGGCGCCGTCCTCTTCGACGCCCTTGGCGGCACGTGGGTCTACGAGGCCAGAGGCGATGGCGTCTTCGCGCGCCAGCGCATCACCCTGATCGACACGATTGGCGAGACGGCGGTGCTGGGGCAGGGGCCGGCCCCGGGCACGCGCGTCGTGACGACGGGCGCGGCCGAACTCTTCGGCACCGAGTTCGGTGTGGGGAAGTAGCCGCACATGCGCGCCCTGATCGGCACCGCACTGCGTCTTCGTCTGCCCATCGTGGCACTGGCCGTGATCCTCCTCGTCGTCGGTGTCCGCAGCACGAATGAGGCCCCGTTCGACGTCTTTCCAGAGTTCGCGCCGCCGTTGGTCGAGATCCAGACTGAGGCGCCGGGGCTGTCCAGCTCCGATGTGGAGGCGCTCATCAGTGTGCCGCTCGAGGCCGTGATGAACGGGGTGCCCGGACTGACCGTGCTGCGGTCCAAGTCCGTGCTGGGGCTCTCGTCCGTCGTGCTGATCTTCGAGAACGGCACCGATCGGATTTCGGCGCGACAGTTGGTGCAGGAGCGTCTCGCGCGCGTCGCGCCGACGCTGCCCGCCGCCGCCCGTCCCCCCGTCATCATGGCGCCACTGTCGTCCCTCAGCCGCGTGATGAAGATCGGCATGTCGTCGGCGACCGTGTCGCAGGTGGAGCTGACGACGCTCGCGCGCTGGACGGTGCGGCCGCGACTGATGGCCGTGCCCGGCGTGGCCAACGTGGCCATCTGGGGCCAGCGTGACCGGCAATTGCAGGTGCTGGTGGATCCGGATCGGCTGCGAGCCAACGGCGTCACGATGCAGGACGTCGTGGCGTCGACGCGCGATGCCGTGTCGGTGGCCGCCGGTGGGTTCATCGAAGGTCCCAACCAGCGTCTGGCTGTCACGCACACGTCGCCGGTCAAGACGTCGGCCGACCTGGCGCTCATGGCCATCGGCGGCGGTCCCGGCGCGGTTCCGCGCAGTCCCCTGCCGACCGTGCGCCGGCTGTCGGATGTCGCGGAGGTCGTCGAAGGATTCCAGCCTCCGATCGGCGACGGCGTCATCAACGGCGGCCCGGGGCTCCTCCTGATCGTCGAGAAGCAGCCGGAAGGGAACACCCTCCAGGTGACGCGAGACGTCGAGGCGGCACTCGCGGCCTTGAAGCCTGCCTTGGCCGGCGTCGATGTCGACTCGACCATCTTCCGGCCCGCGACCTTCATCGAGATGTCGCTCGCCAACCTGAATCGGGCACTGCTCATCGGGTGCGTGCTCGTCGTCCTCGTGCTGGCGGTGTTCCTGTGGGACTGGCGGACCGCGGTCATCAGCCTCACCGCGATCCCGCTCTCGTTGGTCGCCGCAGCGGTGGCGCTGGCCCGGTTCGGCGGCACGCTCGACACCATGGTGATCGCGGGGCTCATCATCGCGCTCGGTGAGGTCGTGGACGACGCGATCATCGACGTCGAGAACATCGTGCGGCGCCTGCGCCTCAACCGCGCGGCGGCCGTGCCGCGCCCGGCGTTCGAGGTCGTGCTCGAGGCGTCGCTCGAAGTACGCAGCGCCGTCGTCTACGGCAGCCTCATCGTCGTGCTGGTGTTCGTGCCGGTGTTCTTCCTCGACGGCCTCGCCGGGTCCTTCTTCAGACCGCTGGCGCTGGCGTATGTGCTGGCCATTGGCGCCTCGTTGCTGGTCGCGCTCATCGTCACGCCGGCGCTGTCGCTGATGCTGCTGCCGCAGGCCATCCACGAGCGCGAGGCGCCGGTGGTCACGTGGCTGAAGGGGTGGTACCGCCGCGTGCTCCCGTCGCTCGTCGGCGCGCCGCGGCGGGCGCTCGGCATCATCGCCGTGTCGATGGCCGTCGCACTGGGCACGTTCTCGTTTCTCGGCGAGGAGTTCCTGCCGCACTTCAAGGAGTACGACTTCCTGATGCACTGGGTGGAGAAGCCGGGGACCTCCCTCGACGCCATGCGCCGGATCACGCTGCGGGCCAGCGATGAACTGCGCGCCGTGCCCGGGGTGCGGAACTTCGGCGCCCACATCGGCCGGGCCGAGGTCGCCGACGAGGTCGTGGGCATCAACTTCACAGAGCTGTGGATCAGCCTCGATCCCTCGGTGCCCTACGAAGCGACCGTCGCCAAGGTGCAGGCCATCGTCGACGGCTACCCGGGCCTGCAGCGCGATCTGCTGACGTATCTTCGTGAGCGCATCAAGGAAGTGCTGACCGGGGCCAGCGCGACGATCGTGGTCCGCGTGTTCGGCCCGGACCTCGACGAGCTGCAGCGCAAGGCCGCCGAGGTCGGCAAGGTCATCGGAGCCGTGAGCGGTACCGCCGACGTCAAGGTGCAGGCGCTCACGCTCGTGCCCCAGATCGAGGTGGCCTTCGATCCGGCCAAGGCCCAGCAGGTCGGCGTCACGCCGGCCACCGTGCGCGAGACGGTGGCCACCATCGTGAGGGGCACGAAGGTCGGGGAGGTCTTCGACGCGCAGAAGATCTTCGATGTCGTCGTGTGGGGCACGCCCGACGTGCGACACGACCTGTTCGCGCTGCGCCGCCTGCCGATCGAACTGCCGGCCGGTGGCTACGCGCCCCTGTCGTCGATCGCCGAGGTGCGCGTGACGCCGACGCCCAACGAGATCACGCGTGAAGGCGGGTCGCGGCGCATCGACATCACCAGCAACGTGCGAGGCCGTGACCTGGGCACCGTCGCCCGAGAGATCGAGGCCGCCGTGGCCGGCGTGCAGTTCGGCAGTGGTTACCATGCCGAAGTGCTCGGCGAGTACGCGGCGCGGGCCGAGTCGCAGCGTCGTCTGCTGATGCTCGGTGCGGTGTCGCTCCTGTGCATCCTGCTGGTGCTCCATGTGGACTTCGGGTCGGTGCGGATGGTGGGGCTGATCGCCCTCACGATCCCGTTTGCCCTCATCGGTGGCGTGGTCGGCGTCGTGCTGACGGGCGGTATCCTGTCCCTCGGGTCGCTGGTGGGGTTCGTGACGGTGCTGGGCATCGCCGCGCGGAACGGCATCATGCTCGTCAGTCATTACCGCCACCTCGAGCTCGAGGAAGGCATGCCGTTCGGACGAGAACTCGTGCTGCGCGGCGCCGAGGAACGGCTGTCGCCGATCCTGATGACCGCGCTCGTGACTGGCCTGGCGCTGGTGCCGATCATTCTGGGCGGCGATCGATCCGGGCATGAGATCGAACACCCCATGGCGGTGGTCATTCTGGGCGGGCTCGCCACCTCCACCATCCTCAACGTGTTCCTGTTGCCCGCGATCTATCTGCGATTCGGCCAACCGCGGGTTCGCTGAGCGAGGAGGACGCGATGTGGCTTCCCTGGGCGCTGCTGTCGGCTGCCGCAGCGGCCTTGACGGCGATTCTGGCCAAGATCGGCGTCGCCGACGTGCCGTCGACCAGCGCAACGGCGATCAGGACGGTCGTCGTCCTGGTGCTGGCCTGGGGCCTGGTGTTCGCGGGCGGTGAGCACCGGTCGCTCAGGGGCCTGCCACCCCGGTCCGTCGCGTTCCTGCTCTTGTCCGGCCTGGCCACAGGCGTGTCGTGGCTGGCCTACTTCCGTGCGCTGCAGGCGGCGCCCGCGTCGTGGGTGGCCCCCATCGACAAGCTGAGCCTGCCGCTGACCATCGTGCTCGCGGCGGTGTGGCTGCACGAGCCCATGAACTGGCAGGTGCTGCTCGGTGTGGCGATGATGACGGCTGGCAGTCTCGTCATCTGGTACTGGAGCGCACCATTCTGAGCGGCCCCTGGGGGACTGGCTGCAAGGTCTCGGCAGGAGTCTGCGTTCAACGGTTAATGGAGCGGTACGAACGTCATTGCGCTGTCCCTGTTTTGTACCTGATACTCAGGTTTCTAGAGGATCTGGCGGGTTCTGGCGGTTCCGATCGGGCCTCAATCGTTGAGGATTGAGGGTTCGTCGGGAACGAATCCCACCCTCTCCGCCAACCTTCGCCAATCGCTCGCTTCGCTCGCTGGCTTCGGTTGGCAAGCCAACCTCTTCGGGCGTCTTGCAAAGGTTGTCCGCCGTAGCGCGCAGCGCGGAGGTGGGCCTCACTACTTCGTTCATCGTTGGCGTCGTGGCTTATCGACCGCGCCGCCGCTGCGTGGTTCGAGCGCAAGACGACTCTCGCCGCCCAGCAAGGCGCCAGCGAGAGCCAGTGCCCGCTCACGCCGGCTCCCGTCGAACGTGGGACAGCAGCACGAACATGGCGGCCGTGGTGAGTAGGGCGAGCGTGCCCCAGACCGGGAGTTCCCCCGGCGCCCGGGCGAGACCACGCGCAATCGCGACCCATGCGTTCACCGACAGTACCGTCAGGTAGAGCGCGCTCTGAATCCCGGCGATCGCCGCGATGACGTATCCCCACCTGCTCCGGCGCCAGAGTAAGACGCCTCCCAGTACCAGCGCCGTCACCATCATCGACAGATCGAGGGCGGCCACGAGCTTGAATGCCTCGGGCTCGATGGGTGTCGCCCGTCCCGCAAAGGCATACGCCGCCCACATCGTGAGCCACACCAGGGCCAAGCCAAGGCCCACGACGATCAAATACCCGCCGACGGCCCGGACCGGCGTACTCCGCGCAAGACTGGCGGCGACAACATCGACCTTGGTACGCGAAAGCACGAGCACCAAGGTGACAGCCGACAACACCCACGTCACGACATATAGAGGGAAGAAGGCATTGAGCGCCGCGCCGAACAGATAGTACGCATAGTTGTAGACGTCGTAGCCGAGCAGGCCGACCCACAACAGAAAGCCGCGGACCGAACCCTGTCTGGCGAGCGTCAGGGCGACGACGAGCAGCGGCACGGCCACAACCAGCGTGACCCAGTCATTGCCGTACCACGTGGCCGTGATCCAGCCGGCGTCGCGATACTGCCCTTCGAACAGCAACCCCAGAACGGCCTGCACGGCCATGAGCGACGCCACGGCGGCCGACAGCAGGCGCGGCGTCCTCACGTTGCCCAGTGTCAGAGCCAGCACCGGTAGGGGAGGCCTGCCGCGACGCGTGAGGAGCGTCACGGCGACTCGATGCGGTCTCCGCGCACCGGATAGCGGCCATTGAGCAGAATCGGCATCGGGTCACCGCCCAAGGGGGCACCGGCCGGGCCCGTGGTCTGCGCATGCACATGCAGGTGCGGCTCGCCGGTGTTGCCCGAGTTGCCCACCGAACCCAGCCAGTCCCCAACGTCCACGTGAGCTCCCGGCTGCACCTGCAGGCTGCCCGGCCGCAGGTGCCCAACCAGCACATCGGCCCGGGCGCCACCCGCTGGATCGCCCTGAGCGCAGCGCACCAGCACGTGGTTGCCCGCGAGATGCTCGCGGTCCACCTCCGGCACCTGCATGTCTGGCAGGCCGTCTACGGCCAGCACCACGTGGCCGGCGCAGGGCGCCAGCACGCGGGCACCGTAGATGCGGTACGCCTTCGGATCGGAAGGCTGGACACCACGCGCGCGCAGGCCGAAGGGACCGAGTTGAACCATGTCGACACCGTACGACTGCCCGCGCCACGCGCGGAATCTGGGCACGCTCGTGTCGAGGGTCATCAGGTGCGCGTTGGTGCTGATGTCACTGCCGCCGTTGACAACCAGGTAGTGGCCTGGTCCCAACGGGAACGCGAGTCGCACTGCAGGAACCGGCGGCAACGTTCGGCTGCGCAGCGCGACCGCGACGCCGTAGGCGGACGACACGCCCAGTACAACGAACAGGGCCGCGACGACCCATGCACCCGGGGTCAGAGGCCATGAGGACGCAATGGGCCGGCGCTGGCGTGGTCCAACCCACGCCACAACCCCGAGGCCGAGACCGAAGCCGTGCGGCGCCCACCACGGCGGCAACAGCCAGATGCCGAGCAGTGCCAGCGCGCATAGACAAGCGGCGCTGGCCCCCAACTGGAGGCAGAACAGGGCCGCGCTGCGCGGCGGCGCCAGCGCCATCCACAGCAGCAACGCCAGCGGCACGGCGAACTGCGCGACAAAGAGGGTGGTCATGGCGTCGCCCCAACGACGTGCGCCGACGCGTCGAGTGGCACGAGAACGCATGCCGTCATGGTGCCGTCAGGGACAATCCCCACACGTGAAGAACTCCGAAACAGAGGGCGGCGCCGAACATCAACCAGGAGTTCATCAGGTACGACGAGAGCACTAGAAAGAGCCACTGGCGCGAGCGCCAGCGGCGAAGGGATGGCCAACAGGGGGGCGCGCAGCAGCGCGGTGGAGCCGCCGCCCGGGAAGAAGCGGCCCCACGCCAGATGGTAGACCGCCAGTGCGCCGGCCATGGCGCCCAGCACCGCCATCGACCAGGCGCGCTTCAGGTGCAGCGGATCGAAGAACGGCAGTGCCAGCGCGACGGACCGCACCACGTTCGGCAGCATCAGCAGCACCGGGAC
This sequence comes from Luteitalea sp., assembly GCF_022842525.1. Classification (NCBI taxonomy): domain Bacteria; kingdom Pseudomonadati; phylum Acidobacteriota; class Vicinamibacteria; order Vicinamibacterales; family Vicinamibacteraceae; genus Luteitalea; species Luteitalea sp. The sequence continues at coordinate 3,579 of NZ_JALHPM010000153.1, read as the reverse complement.
GAAGGCCCCCGACCTGACCGCGGGCTTTCGCGTCATCCGCTCGCAGGGCCTGTGACCAGCCGGACCACCGGCACCCGACGACTGTCCAGCCGTGCCGGCCCTCATGGCGTAACTCGTAGCGCAGTGCCGGTAGATGTGATCACGATCTGACCATCCGACGCCGCGTGCCGGCGGTCGCCAGCAGGCCAATGCCCACCACGCCGGCTGCAATGAGGCCGATGTCAGGGCGGACGCCGAAGAGAAACGCAGCCTGGGCACCGACAAGGCACCACAGTATCGGAACGATCAATGGGCTGTGCGGTGTTGGTGGCACCGCGAAGCACAGCACGCCGATGGTGAAGATCGTCGTCGGGCACGGCACACCGAACGTCGGCGTCTCCGGATAGGGATGGCCGGCGCAGGCAGACCAGACCGGATACACGATCAACGCGAAGACGATGAGTGCCGTCCCTGCCATGGCCTTCGGTCCAGACACCCACTGGAAGGCCAACCTGCGTCGAATCGTCCCCTGCCAGATGAACACGGCTGCGCCGACCATCGACAGGGCGGTAAACGCATAGGCCGGAGGACTGATGCGGGCGAAGAACGTGAGGTGGTAGGCAACGGCCATCCACCCCCACAGGAACCCGAGAATGGCGGTCACGGCAACGCCGGACCACGGCCGCGGCCTCAGTACCGCTATGACCGCCAGCAAGGCCAGGGCGACGAGAAACCATTGCGCCGGCCACACGGCAGTGTTGTAGTCACGGAAGACACCGTGGAACTCTTCGGGCGTGAACGGAATCTCCAGCGTCTTCATGGCGACCACTCGTAGTCGACCTGTGTGACGGCGCCCGTGAAGTACGTCTTGCGCCCTTCCGGCCGCATCCAGGCCACCTCGCCGACGAAGGGAATCTGCATGCCGTCACGTGTCTGGTAGTTCGAGAAGCGGCCCTCCCACGGTGCGTGGACCATGGTCGTGCCCACCATGCCGCCTCGCGACTCAGCCCGGAACGACTCGATCAGACCGGCGTCGTCGAAGCGGAACAGCAACGTCAACATGATGGGGCCGTCCACGAGCGTGGCGTTCGCCGACCGGGCATCGACTGCTTCCCACCGCACGCCCTGGCTCGGTAGCAGCGCGGTCGGGTACCACGCCGCCTCGGCGAAGTAGCGCATGAACTCGCCGCGCGCCATGTCGTCGCCGCCGTGCATGTCGGCCATGGTGAACAGTCCCAGCATGCTGGCTCTCAGCAGGCCATTGCCCACGATGTAGCTGTCGACCACGCGCACCGTCACGCCCGGCAGCATCGAGATGCGGGCATCCCAGAGGAAGCCCGGGCGGCGAGTGGTGACGCTCTGGCGCGACGTGAACGGCTTCCACTGTTCGCCGGTCGCGGACATGTTGAACGTGCCGGTCATCTGCAACGTGGCGGCAGTGACCATGGCCTGACCGGGCGTGAGGGCGGCCCGGAAGTAGCGCTGCACGGGCTCGGGGAGGCCGTCGTTCTCGCTGACGTCGTAGCGCGCTGGGGCCGCGGCGGAATGGGCAACCGACGGTACACGTCCTCGCGCCAGGTCCGCTGCCAACGACTGCATGGCCGCCGCCCATCGCATCGATCCGAAGGCCGTCAGGCCCGCGACGGCGGTCGCGAGCGCCGCGGCAATGAGAGTGAGCCAGGTGAGCCAGTTCATGGTGAGGGCGCCATCCAAAGAGAGGGTGTCAGACGAGCACGGCGTCAACCGGCCGGCGGAGCGAGCGCGGCAGCACCGGGCCGCGACCGAATCGCACGACGAGGTCCGGCCGCTGGCCAGCCAGGCCCATGGCCGCGGCGAACTGCGGACGGAGTGCGGCCACTTCGACCGGCTGGTTCAGGAAGGCGTTGCGTATGCCCAGCGCGGTGGCCTGCAGCGCGAAACGCTCGTAGCAGCGCCCAACCTCCACCCAATGTGCCTTGTCGGGGGCGTTGCCGACGAACACTGCGATGCCGGCGGAGCTTCGCACCTGCCGCGCATACTTGTCGTTCTCGCCTTTCGCAGTGAAGACCCAGCGAAATGCCCGGTCGCCGAGCCACGACGGTATGTTGGGGTTGCCCGAGGCTACGCTGTACAGCCCGTCGCGCGTCCGGACGGCAGCCGCGCCGTTGAAACGAATCCAGGCCTTCAGTTCCTCGACAAACGCAGGGTCGGCCAGTTGCGTCGTGTTGCCCCGTATCACGTATTCCAGCGTCTGCTCCATCGCCGGGCGCTCGGTCTGCAGTATCAGGCGCACGGTGTCAGAACTGCCGACGCGCTGCAGCAGCGCCAATTCTTCGCCAGACAGGGGCGTGCCGTCGTAGTCACCGCGCGTGCATTGGCGAAGGGGGATGGCGGTGAACAGCGGTGTGCTCTGCGCGCGAGTCGGTTCGAGCGTCACGCGCAGCACATCGCCGGCCGGGTCGAACTGCGTGTCGGCCCTCAGGCCGTGCGCCAACGCGGCCTGGATCAGGTTCTCGGTGGCGCAGCCAAGCGAGACAAAGACGTGATGGTCGTCCGGGTCCACCGCCGGGCACCGACGCGCCCAGTCGGGCCGCATGGCGATCGACCGACCACCGGCGTCGAGAGCAAACGTCCAGCACTGTGTATTGTGGCTGGATGGGGCCAGTGTGGCACAGCGCACCAGTTCCCGAAGGAGCGACGCGCCTCCCAGACCCGCTACGGCACTCAACTGCCAGGTACGCTCGGCCACCGCTTCGTAGCCGTCGGCTGCGGGCTGTCGGGAACAGCCGGACAGCGCAAGTGGAGTGGCCACCAGCCACGGCATCGAAACCGCAAACTGTCTGCGCGTGATCATCGGTGTGTTGTCCGATGCGGTTGACTGGCGGTCTCCAGAGGGAGAGCGCGCACCCACTTCACTCCGACCGCGGTGAGGACAACTCCGAGCACGAAGTACCCGGCCTGCAGCGGCGGGTCGTTGGAGTAGCCAATGATGGCGATCTGCACGACGAGCCAGACCAGGAGTGCGCCGCCCATGGCGACCGTCAGCATCGGCGCCACCGGGCGGCGCCAGGCGAGGATGGCGGCGCCCAGCGGGCCGGTCCCGAGGATCGTGAACAGGATCGCGCCTGGCAGGAAGTAATCGCTCAACGGCGATCCGTCGGGCGCTGACACCGGAAGGGGGAGCACTTCGCCGTCTGGCCCCGCCATGAGGGCGAGACCTCCGCCGATCGCGCCGATACCGAGGAAGATTTCGAGCGCGATGGCGGTCACGGCCCATCGGTCCAGGCGAGTCGCCGCCAGGAGTGTTCCGCCCACGTCGCGCGCTGCCTTCGGGTGCCTGCCTGCGCTGATGCCCATGGTCAACCTCCACTGGCGGCGGTGAACGTGATCGTGGAGCTGACGTCAGAAGAGCCGACACCGCCATCCTATGTGCTGGGCCAGTGACGGTCTGTGCTCGAATGGACAGGACACCACGGGCCCGGGTGGGGCGCTGCAGCCATATGGCTGTTGGCGGCGGTGGTAAATCTGACAGTTGTGGCGGGTGAAAATCTGACAGTCGGCAGCAGGTCTTGGCTGCCGGCTGCGAGCGTGGCTCCCGGCCGGTGATTCCTTCACCATGCG
>NZ_JALHPM010000152.1:0-15766 GCF_022842525.1 Luteitalea sp. | reverse complement strand
CGCTACGGCCTCGGCCGCCTCGCCGTCGCGAGCGGCGACACGCCGGCGGCGCGCACGCAGTTCGAACGTGCCGTCGCGCTCGTGCCGACGTTCGGCGCCGCGCACTATGCGCTCGCGCTGGCACAGCGGAAGGCGGGCGACCTGGCCGCCGCCCGCGCCTCGATCGCCCGCCAGCAGCAGTGCCTCGCCTGCTGGCCCATGCCACCCGATCCGTACGCGGCGCGTGTCGCCGCCGTGCGCACCGACGCCGCGGCGCTGCTGCAACGGGGCATCGACTCGGCCAGCCGGGCGGAAGATGCCACCGCCATCGCGCTGCATGAGGACGCGCTCAGCCGCAACGCCGATCTGCTCCAGGCGCACGTCAACCTCATCACGCTCTACGCCCGCACGGGCAACCTGCCGAAGGCCGAGGCGCACTACCGCGCCGTGATCGCCCGCGGGTCGCAACTCGCCGAGGCCCACCGGACCTTCGGGCTGGCGTTGCTGGCCTCGAAGGACGCCGCGCGTGCCGAGCCCGTGCTGCGTCTGGCGTCAGCGGGCAATCCCCAGGACGGCGAGGTGCACAACGCGCTGGGACTCATCGAGGAGAGTCGCGGAGACCTGCCGGCGGCCGAGACGTCCTACCGAAAGGCTGTCGATGCGAACCCGCGCGTGCGGGCCCTGCGCTTCAACCTCGCGAGGGTGCTGGTCAACACGGGTCGCCTGGACGACGCGCTCGTGCAGTTGGCGCGTTTGACCGAGCCCGATGACGCCGAGAGCGTGCGCTACGTCTTCGCGGCCAGCGCGGTCCACGTCCGCAAGGGCGACATCGCCACCGGGCGCCGGTTGAGCGAAGACGCGCTGGCGCGCGCGCGGCGCCACGGCCTGGTCGACATGGCCACCACCATCGAACGCGAGTTGCAGAAGATCAAATAGGCTCAGGGCTCACGGCTCAGGGCTCAGCAGGGCTGGGCTCACGGCTCACGGCTCACGGCCCAAGGCCCAAGGCCCAGGCCCAGGAAATCACTAACGGTGACATCACGTGTGTTCCACCTCTCGCTCGTGCTGGGCACGCTCGTCCTCGTCGGCGGGCTGGTCGATGCGCAACAGCCGCCAGGCCCTCGCTTCGACGAGGTGGCCGAGCAGGTGGGCCTGCGGTTCGTCCACGACAACGGGGCGCGCGGCGAGTACTGGCTGACCGAGATCATGGGCGCGGGGGTGGCGCTGTTCGACTACGACAACGACGGCGACCTGGACGTGTATCTGGTCCAGGGCGCCCCCGGGAGTCGCGACGGGGGTAGGGCCGGCTCGGCGGGTAGGGCCGGCTCGGCGGGTAGGGCCGGCTCTCCGAGCCGGCCGTCACTGGCGACGTCACGCCTCTTCCGCAACGATCTGGACAAGCCTGGCGGGACGCTGCGCTTCACCGACGTCACCGAGCAGGCCGGCGTCGGCCTCGAGGCGCAGGGCATGGGCACGGCGGTCGGCGACATCGACAACGACGGCGACCTCGACCTCTACGTCACGACCTTCGGCGACAACGTCCTCTACCGCAACGACGGGAACGGCCGGTTCACCGACGTGACGGCCGCCGCCAACGCCAACGACAGCCGCTGGAGCAGCAGCGCCGCCTTCGTGGACGTCGACCGCGACGGGCACCTCGACCTGTACGTCGGCAACTACGTGGATTTCACCCCGGCGGGCAACAAGCCCTGCGTCGAGCCGGCAGGGCGACGCGACTACTGCGCCCCCGGCGCCTATCGCGCGGTGCCGGATCGGCTGTTGCGCAATCGCGGCGACGGCACCTTCGAGGACGTGAGCGAGAAGGCCGGCATCTCCCGCGCGTACGGCAATGCCCTCGGCATCGCCGTCGGCGACTACGACGCCGACGGCTGGCCCGACATCTACGTCGCCAACGACGCCACGCCGAACCAGCTGTGGATGAATCGGCGCGACGTGACCTTCGAGGACATGGGCCTGCTCTCCGGCACGGCCTACAACGCGGCCGGTCGGCCCGAGGGCAGCATGGGCATCGCCTCCGGCGACTACGACCGCGACGGTGACGACGACCTCGTCGTGACCAACATCGTGGGCGAGACGTTCGTGCTGTACGAGAACGACGGCACCGGCGGCTTCGAGGACCGGCGGGCCGCGGTCGGCCTGGCGGCGCCGTCCGCGATGATGACCGGCTTCGGAGCCGACTGGTTCGACGCCGACAACGACGGCTGGCTCGAGTTGTTCATCGCCAACGGCTCGGTGAACGTCATTCCGAGCCTGCGAGCGACGCCCAACCCGTTTCGCCAGAAGAATCAGCTGTTCACGACCAGGCCGACCAGCGCCACGGCTGGCCCGCGCGCAGGAGCAGACGCGCGGCGCGGTGGCGCCGTGACCCTGACCGAGGTGACGACGCAGGCCGGCTCGGGCTTCGACCTGCTGGAGGTGAGTCGGGGTGCCGCGTTCGGCGATCTCGATCTCGACGGCCGCGTCGACGTGGTCGTCACCAACAACGGTGGCCCCGTGCGACTGCTGCGCAACGTCACCGCCGACGCCGGACACTGGCTGCGCCTGCGGCTGGAGCAGCCGACGACGAACCGCCGCGCCCTCGGCGGGTCCGTCCGTGTGGACCGTGCCGGCCAGCCGCCGATCGTTCGTCGCGTCCACTCAGGGGGCAGCTATCTGTCGGCCTCGGACGACCGCCTCTACATCGGCCTTGGCCGCGACTCCGGCGCGGTCACGATTCGGGTGACGTGGCCGGATGGGACCGTGCAAACCGTACCCGGCCTGGCCGTGGATCGTGAGCACATCATTCGTCGATCCCGCTGAGGCCGGCCGCAGCAGCGGGTCGCGCGACGGCCAGGCTTTGAATGGCAAAGTCTAACCAGTCGTGACGCTTCGACGATAATTCCGGCGATGCCGACTCGCCGACAGTTGCTGTCCACCGTCCCCGCCGCCGCGTCGGCCCTCCTCGCGCTCCCCCCTGCCCGCGCGGCGGCCCAGCCGGGGCCCACGGCCGGCTGGCTGGCACCGTTCCAGACAGACGTCCAGCGCCTGATCGACGCCAGCGTCGGCTCCACGGCGGCCTGGGACCGCCTCGCTGAACTGTGTGACACGTTCGGCGGCCGGCTGACCGGCTCGCGCAACCTCGAACTGGCGAGCGACTGGGCCGCCGACACCATGCGCAAGGACGGACTCGAACAGGTCCGCCTGCAGAAGACCCTGGGGCCCCGCTGGGTCCGCGGCGCCGAGTCCCTCGAGATCGTGACGCCCGTCCCCTCTCCGCTGGTCATGCTCGGACTGGGCGGCAGCATCGCGACGCCCGAGGCGGGCGTGACCGCCCCGCTGGTCGTCGTGCGCAGCTTCGACGAGCTGAACACGCGCAGCTCGGAGATCCCGGGCACCATCGTGCTGTTCGACGTGCCGTACACGGGCTACGGCCCCACCGTCGCCTATCGCGCCAACGGCGCCATCAACGCCGCGCGCCATGGCGCGGTGGCCGTGCTCGTCCGGTCAGTGGGTCCGATGGGCCTGCGCACGCCCCACACCGGCGGCATGAGCTACCTGCAGGGCACGCCGCGCATCCCGGCCGCGGCCATCCCCATCGAGGACGCACAGCGCCTGGCGCGACTCGTGGCTCGCCGCGTGCCGGTCACCCTCCGCCTGCGCATGTCGGCGCAGACGCTGCCGGACGTCGAATCGGCCAACGTGATCGGCGAGATCGTCGGACGCGAGCATCCGGAGGAGATCGTCCTCGTGGGCGGGCACTTCGACTCGTGGGATCCGGCCGGTGGCGCCTCTGACGATGGGGTCGGCTGCATCGTCACCTGGGAAGCCGCACGGCTGATGAAGGTGCTCGGGCTGCGCCCGCGCCGAACCGTCCGGGTGGTCCTCTTCACCAACGAAGAGAACGGGCTGCGGGGGGCCCTCGCCTACCGCGACGCGTACATCGAGAGCGCCTCGAAGCACGTGCTCGCCCTCGAGTCCGACATCGGCGTCTTCGAGCCCATGCGCCTCGGCTTCTCGGGCAACGACCGCGCACGCCAGATGATGGCCGAGGCGGTGGACCTGCTGCGGCCCCTGGGGTTCCCGCCGCTGGGACCAGGTGGGGGGGGCGCCGACATCGGGCCCATCGCGCAGGTCGGCCAGGTCCCGGCCATGGCGCTGGCGGGCGATCCCACGAAGTACTTCCAGATCCACCACTCCCCCGCCGACACGGTCGAGCGTATCGATCCGAAGGAGATGGCCAAGGCCGCGGCCGGCATCGCGGTGGTCAGCTGGATCGCCGCCGAGATGGACACGCCGCTGCCGCGATGACGCGCGTCGACCTGAAGGTCGACGCCTACAATCGTTCTTCCGCTGGAGAAAGCCTCCAGTCTGATCGCGTTCAACCTGCAGCCCCGACCTGTGGCGATGCTCGATGGCTCCGCTGGCGACTGTAGCCGCCGACCTTGAGGTCGGCGGACGTGGCAGTCCTACCAGCCGACGATGGTATGTTGAGAGTCGAGGAGAAATCAGTGACACAGAACTTCATCGCGCGCCTCAGCGTCGTGCTCGTCTCGACCCTGCCCCTGGCCGGGATCGTCGTGACGGCGCAGGCCAAGCTGCCCACCGTTGTCGTCTACAAGACGCCGACCTGCGGGTGTTGCGGCAAGTGGGTGGAGCACATGCAGGCGGCAGGCTTCAAGGTCGAGACGCAACACCGCGACGATCTGACGAGCATCCGCCAGACCAACAAGGTGCCGCCGACGGCGACCTCGTGCCACACGGCCCTCGTGGGCTCGTACGTCGTCGAGGGCCACGTGCCGGCCGACGACGTCAAGCGCCTGCTGGCCGAGAAGCCGAAGGTCAAGGGGATCACCGTGCCCGGCATGCCCATCGGCTCGCCGGGCATGGAAGGCCCGGCTCCCCAGAAATACAACACGCTCGCCTTCACCGAGGACGGGAAGACGAGCGTGTTTGCCAAGCATTAGCGGTGGGTAGGGCCCGTTCTCCGAACGGGCCGTCGGCCCCGCGCTCGTGACGGCCGGCTCGGTGAGCCGGCCCTCCCTAGACCTTGAACGCCGCGCGCAGCTGCGCAACAGCCTTGGGCACCGCGGTCTCGGCCGGGGCCTTGCCTTCGAATTCCAGCGACACGTAGCCGCGATACTGCTGCGCCGCGAGAATCTTCGCGATGCGGGCGTAGTCGATGTCGAGCGAGTACCACTCGCCGCCACCTTCGTACGTCTTGGCCTGGACGAAGACCGTCTTGGGCGCAATCTTCTCGAACTGTGCGTACTGGTCGTCGAGGAAGTTGCCCGTGTCGGCGAGCACGCCCAGCCACGGCGAGTTGACGGCATCGACGATGCGCATCAGGCCCTCGGCGGTGCGCGCCAGGCCCCAGTGGTTCTCGAGCGCGAGCACCACCCCCAGCTTCTCGGCCGTCGGCAGCAGCTTCTCGATCGACGAGATGCACCAGTCGAAGCCCTGGTCCTCGGTCACCCCGGGCAGCACCGGCTCGATGCCACGGTTGGCCATCAGGTCGTCGAACGACTTGGTCGTGTTCCAGCGGCCCGTGTTCAGCCGCAGGCACGGAATGCCCATCGCGTAGGCGAGTTCCATGCAGTGCACGGTGTGGTCGATGTTCTTCTGCCGCTCGGCGGCGTCAGGGAAGACGAAGCCCTGATGGATCGACAGCGCGATGAGGTCGATCCCGTTGACGAAGGCGTGCTTCTTCAGCCGCTGCAGGTAGGCGTTGTCCTCGCCGGTCATCTGCCGGTGCAGGATGTCCACGCCTTCGACGCCCACCGACGCGGCGTGCTCGATGACCTTCTCGATGGGGAACGGCTTGTCCTGGGGCTTGAAGTGCCAGTACGAGTACGACGAGACGCCGAGCTTGACGCGCCCGGGCCCCTTCCCGAGGGAGGCCGGCGTGGGGCCGGTGCGTTGCGCCAGCGCGGACGAAGACGGGACGACTTGCATGGCCGCGGCAGCCGCGGCCGTGCCGGCGGCGCCCAACAGAGCACGACGAGAAAGGGACATGGTGGGCATTCTACGCCCTGACGGCAGCGCGTCCGATACACGCGACCACCTGGTCGATCTCGGCGTCGGTCGTGGGCCGCCCGACGCTGATGCGCAGGTTCGTGTGCCCCTCGGCCCGGCCGATGGCCGTGAGGACGTGTGACGCTTCGCCCGACGCGCTGGTGCACGCCGACGAGGTCGAGACGCAGATGTCGTCGCCGAGCGCCGCCAGCAGGGCGTCGCCGGCCGCACCGGGCACGCTCACGTTCAGGTTGTTCGGCAGCCGGCGCTCTGGCGCCGTCAGAGGATCCGGGCCGTTGAGGAGGATGCCGGGATACGCGTCGCGCAGGGCGAGCCACAGGCGATCACGAAGGGCGCGCTGCGTGCGGCGATCGACCTCGAGGTCGGCGCACGCCAGCACCACGGCGTCGGCCAGGCCGACGATGCCGGGGACGTTGAGCGTGCCGCTGCGCAGGCCTCCCTCGTGTCCACCACCATCGAGCTGCGGCACGAGCGTACACGGGGTCCGGACGTAGAGCGCGCCGATGCCCTTCGGGCCGTACATCTTGTGGGCGCTCATCGACAGCAGGTCCACCTGCATCGCCTGCACGTCCACCGGCACCTTGCCGAACGACTGCGTGGCGTCGGTGTGCAGCAGCACTCCCTGCGCACGGCACAACGCGCCGATCGCCGCGATGTCGTGAATGACGCCGATCTCGTTGTTGGCGTGCATCAGCGACACCAGGACGGTGTCGGGACGCAACGCCGCGGCGACGGCCTCCACCGGCAGCGAGCCATCGGCCTCGACGGGCAGCACCGTGACGTCGAAGCCGTCCTCGCGCAGGGACTTGCACGCATTGAGCACACACTTGTGCTCGGAGACGGCCGTGATCACGTGCCGGCCACGCGTCCCGCACCGGCGGACGACGCCCTTGATGGCGAGGTTGTTGGACTCGGTGGATCCCGACGTGAAGACGATTTCGCGTGGGGTCGAGGCGTTCAGCGCCGCGGCGATGCGTTGCCGTGCCTGTTCGACGGCAGCGCGGGCCTGCAGTCCGAACCGATGGCTGCTGCTGGCCGGGTTACCGAAGACCTCCATGAAGTACGGCGCCATGGAGGCAAACACCCTGGGGTCCACCGGGGTGGTCGCGTGATAGTCCAGATAGATGGGCACGGATCGTTGGGTCGCCTGCGCGCGGCGGGTCTGCCTTCGGATTGTGCTACACCCGGCACGGGCACGCAAACGGCCGTCGGGACATACGCGGGCGTGTCCCGTGACGGCTCGCTCGGAGAGCGGGCCCTACCCTGCGACGTGCGCTGCGCTACGACGTCGGCGACAGGTGGTCCGCGACGTCGGTCCGGTAGGCCTTCCAGGCGGGCACCAGCCCTGCGAGCGCGCCGAGGGCCAGCAGGGCGACAGGGGTCATCCAGAGGGCTGGATGCCAGGCCAGCACGTCCAGCACGACGCCGGTCTGCGCCCGAATCACGGCCCGCGCCACGGCCAGGATGCCGAGGTACACCACACCACCGCCGATCACGCCGAGCGCGGTGATCGTCGCCGCCTCGAGCACGATCACCAGCGAGACCACGGCCCGTCGGGCGCCGAGCGCACGCAGGATGGCGAACTCGCGGCGGCGTTCGTTCATCGTGTTGTAGATGCTCGCCAGCACCGACCCCGCCGCCACGGCCACCACGAGGTAGGCCACCAGCGCGAGCACCTGCGTGATCCAGCCGATGCGATCGAACAGTTCGGCCACCACCCGCCCGATGGGCCACGCGAGCGTCGCCACCTTGCCCTGCCCGTTGATGCGCTGACTGAGGAAGAAGCCCGCCTGCGGATCGGCGAGCGTCAGCATGACGGCACTCACCTCGCGATGCTCGTCCGGGATCGGTTCCCCTTCGACGGCCCGGTAGGGCCGCCCCGTCCCGCGCAGGACGTGCCCCGACATCCGGAACACGCCGTCGATGGGAATCCAGATCACCCGGTCCGACGGGCTGTTGGTCGGCGCCATGATGCCCACGACGCGACAGTGGTCGTCGTGCGGGGCACTCGCCTCGGCCACCAGACCGTGAGCGGGCGCGAACTCGTCGCCGACACGGAGCCCGAGGCGGCGAGCGACCACGCTGCCCACCACCGCCTCGTCGGCCTCCGGCGTGAAGACCCGTCCCGCCTCCATGGCCAGGCCCCGCCCCGTGGCCGACTCGACCGCCGAGAAGCGCTCGGGTGTGGTGCCGACGATGCGATAGCCCTCGTAGCTGTCACCGACCGCGTACGGGATCGCCAGCGCCACGCCAGGATCGGCCTTGATGGCCTCGTACAGGGACCAGGGGACGTTGCCGGGGGACGTCTCCAGGTGGAAGACCGCGTTGAGCACCAGCTGCAGCTGGCTGCCCCGTGCGCCGAGCACGGCGTCGAAGCCTGTCCGTCCGCCCGTGAACGCCACGTACGCCTGATCGCGAATCGCGAACACGGCCATCGTCAATCCCGTGGCGAGCGCGACCGAGACCGCCGTCACGATCGTCGACAGCAGATGCTGCCGCAGGCTGCGGCGCACCAGCAGCAGGAGGCCCGGCGCGCGAGCCGTCACTGGGTCCGCTCCACCGTCGGCGCCTCGGCCATGGCACGGTTGATCGAGGCGAGGTCGACGACCGTGTCGAAGCCTGCGAGGACCTGCTCGTCGTGGGAGACGAGGAGCAGGGCCGCCCCCTGCTCGCGGCAGGTGTCCCTGATGAGGCCCAGCGCCTCGCGCGCGTGGCGCAGGTCCAGGTTGCCGGTGGGTTCGTCGGCGAGCACGATCCTGGGGTGGTTGGCCAGCGCGCGCGCGACGGCGACGCGCTGCTGCTGGCCGACCGAGAGCTGACGCGGGCGGTAGTGGAGGCGATCGGCGAGTCCGACCCGCGTGAGCAGCGCCGTCGCGCGCGCGACGTCCGCCCCGCGCCCGAACATCATGCCGAGCAGAACGTTCTCGAGCGCCGTGAAGGCCTGCAGGAGATTGAAGGTCTGGAAGATGTACCCGAGGCGCTCGGCGCGGAGCGCGTCACGCCCGGCTTCCGGCAGCGCCGCCATGTCCCGGCCGTCGATGCGAATCTGGCCGCCATCGGCCTGCAGGATGCCGGCGATGAGGTGCAGCAGCGTCGTCTTGCCCGAGCCGCTCGAGCCGCGGAGGGCCACGTGCGCGCCCTCGTCGAGACCGAACGTGGGCACGTCGACGATGGCGATCGTCTCGCCGTCCGGGGCGCGGAACGCCTTGCGCAGGTCGCGCACGTCGAGGACGAGAGCCATCCGCCTACCGTGCGATCTCCGCGCCGTCGGCCTGCATCCGGTAGAGGCTCATGACGCGGCCCCCCTTCTTCTCCTCACCGACCTCGAGGGTCCCGTACGCCAGCGTGGCCAGATGCGTGAACGGCGTCTTCTTGCCGCCCTTCATCGTCACCAGAATCCACTCGTTCATGCGCACCGGCGCCCCGAAGTAGCACATGTCGAAGCTGCCGTTGAGGAGGAACTGGCTGACGCCGTGCTGATCGAGGTCCAGCGGCAGCATGAAGCCGCGTACGGCGACCTTGCGGCCGTTGAGGGCCTTCACCTTCGCCGGGACCACATTCGGTGGCGGCGGCCCGCCGCCATCGACGAGCAGGTCGGGCACCTCGTAGTCGAAGTCGCTGAGCTGGGCGAAGCTGACGGTCTGGTAGCCCGGCTTGTCGTCGGCCGCCGCGCGCACGGCGTGGGGCGCGAGCAGCGCCACCGCGCCGGCGACGAGAGCCACGGATCGGAGGACGCGGGTCATCCTGCCATTCTAGCCAACGTCGCCCGGCGCGCCGGCGACGTACTGACGCAGCAGCTTGCCGATGGTCTCGTCCGGATCGCGGCACCAGCCGGTGTGCGCGGGTGAGGTCTGGATCACCGTGCTGCGCGGCGCCACGAGCCAGTGGAAGCGCTGGCGCGCCGGCAGCGCGCCGATGGGCCCGGCATCCTCACCGCCACGGCTCACCGCCTCGAACGACGCCAGGTGGCGTCGGACCAGGTCCAGGTCGAGGGTCGGCGCGAACGCCGCCACACGTGTCGGGTCGAGGTGCATCCGCGTGGCGAGGAACCCGCGTGACGGGCACGACACGATCACGCCGACGTTGATGAACTCCTCGCGCTCGACGTGCGGCACGACCCGGATCACGGCGTAGTCATACGCGTGACAGTCGCGCACGGGTCGCCTCCTCCACGAAGGGTCTGGGCCCACGCACCCGCGCCTGCAGGTAGTCGCCGTACGCCTGCCGCTGCGTGCCGGCATCCTCGCCGAGCCAGGTATCGGGCACGAGATGGACGACCGCGGCGATGATCTCGTCCGACAACCGCGCCGCCAGGCGCGCATCCGCCGCGGCGAGGGTCGAGGCCCGCCCGAGCAGCACATGCTCCTTGATGCGGGTGAACGGGTCGGCGACCCGGGCCCCGAACTCGCCCGAGGGCGTGCCGTGATGGAAGTAGAGGCTCGCGCCGTGGTCGATCAACCACAGCGCTCGATGCCACATCAGCAGGTTCGTGTTGCGGGCCGTGCGATCGACGTTGCTGGTGTAGGCGTCGAACCACACCACCTCGGACGCCAGGTCGGCGTCGAGGCGGTCGGCGTTCGGATCGAAGGTGACCGAGCCGGGCAGATAGTCCAGGGCGAGGTTGAGTCCGGCGCTGGCCCGGATCAGTTCCTGGATCTCCGGATCGGGCTCGGTGCGCGCCAGGTCGGCATCGAGCTCGACGAACACCAGCTCCGGCACCGGCAGCCCCAGGGCACGGGCGAGCTCGCCGGCGACGAGTTCCGCGATGAGGGCGCGCGGCCCCTGCCCTGCACCGCGGAACTTCAGCACGTACAACCCATCGTCATCGGCTTCGACGATGGCGGGCAGCGACCCGCCTTCGCGCAGCGGCGTGACGTACCGCGTGACCGAGACGGTGCGGAGCGGGGGCACCGTCCCGGCCCTACTTCGCTGGCGCCGTCTCGACGCGATCGTTGAACATCACGAAGAACAGCACCATCACGACGGCGGCTGCGGCGGCCGGGTACACCCAGATGGCCGACCAGTCGTGGCCGACGGCTCCGGACGCATCGACCAGCTTGTAGGCATCGACGACCGGGCCGAAGACCAGCGAGCCGATGAACATGCCGACGCCGAGCGTGACGAAGGCGATGAAGCCCTGCGCCGCGCCACGCAGGTGGGCGGGCGCCTTCTTGTCGACGTAGATCTGGCCGGTGACGAAGAAGAAGTCGTAGCAGATGCCGTGCAGCAGGATGCCGACGTAGAGCATCCACATCCCCGAACCCGCGTCACCGAGGGCGAACAGCGCGTAGCGCACCGTCCAGGCGAGCATGCCGACGATCATCATCCACTTGATGCCGAGTCGCACGAAGAAGAACGGCATCAGCAGCATGAAGCCGATCTCGGACCACTGCCCGAGCGTCATCTTGCTCGAGACGTCGGCGACGCCGATCTCGCTGAGGAACGTGCCCGCCAGCCCGTAGTAGAACTGCAGCGGGATGCAAATCAGGAACGAGCCGAGCACGAAGATGGCGAAGGACCGCTCCTTCATCAGCGCCAGCGCGTCGAGGCCGAGGATGTCGCGCAGCTGCACCTTGCCGCCGGTGCTGGTCGGCGGCGTGTGCGGCAACGCGAAGCTGTAGAGACCGAGGGCAATAGAGGCGGCCGCCGCGGTGCGGAACATGCCGGCGCTGGTGCCGAAGCCGAGCACGCCGATGGCGTAGCCAGCCACGATCCACCCGATGGTGCCCAGCACGCGGATGCCCGGGAACTCCTTGCCGGGATCGGTCATCTGGCGGAACGACAGCGAGTTGGCCAGGGCCAGCGTCGGCATGTAGCACAGCGTGTAGATCAGCAGCAGCGGATAGAACGTGCCGAACGTCGTCAGCGTCGAGATGTAGAGCAGCAGCGCCCCACCGACCAGGTGCAGCACCGCCATGATCTTCTCGGTCGCGAAGAAGCGATCCGCGACCATGCCGACGAAGAAGGGCGACACGATGGCGGCCAGCGCCGTGGCGCCGTACGCGAGGCCGAGTTGTGGGCCGCTGAACTTCAGCGTCTCGTTCAGGTACGGCCCCATCGTGACGTACCACGTCCCCCAGATGAAGTACTGGAGGAACATCAGGAGGGAGAGCTTGAGGCGCGTCGACGTCGGCATCTAGTTCAGGTCCTTGACACGGATGTTGCGGAACTCGACCAGGTCACCGTGATCCTGCAACACGATGTGCCCGCGGGTGGCCTTGCCGTAGATCGGCCAGGCCTTGAACTTGCTCTCGGCGACCATCGTCGTCCACGCCGGGCTGCCGAACTCGTACTCGACCACCTTCGTGCCGTTCAACCAGTGCTCGACGTGGTTGCCGCGCACGACGATGCGGGCCGTGTTCCACTCCCCGGCCGGCCTGCTGACGGCCGCGCTCGGGGCGATCAGATCGTAGTTGGCGCCCGAGAGGCGGTCGGGGCCGTTCTTGGCGTCGGGGTGGCGCTCGTTGTCGAGAATCTGGTACTCGGGACCGCTCCAGTACGGCGCGTTGCCCTCGGTCACGACGCGGTACATGATGCCGCTGTTGCCCCCGACGGCCACCTTGTAGTCCAGCTCGAGATCGAAGCTGCCGAACTCGCGCACCGTCATGAGGTCGCCGCCCTTGCCACTGTGGACGAGGACGCCATCCTTGACCTCCCAGCCCGGGGGCGGCGTCTCGCTCTTGAAGCCGCGCCACCCGGCCAGGCTCTTGCCGTCGAACAGGGTCGTCCAGCCCGCATCCTTCGCGGCCGGGGCCGGTTGCGCCATCACGGCGGTGCTCGTCGCCAGCGTGGCGGCCAGCGCCAGGATTCCAATCCGCTTCATCGAGAGACTCCTTGGGACATGGTGAGGCGCGGACCGCCGGGCATGGTCAGCGCTGCAGTATAAGGGCACATTCACCGGGAAGGACGGCGGGCGCGGCAGTCGCCGGCGGAGCCACCACAGGTTTCCGCGGTTCGCCGCTGCCGGGTGTGCGCGATCCGACTGAGGGCTGTCTCCAGCGGAAGATCAACTGTAGGCGTCGAGCTTCAGCTCGACGCGTGGCGGCCGTTCGCTGGTCGAGGGCGGGGGCAGACGGAGGCCGGCCTGCTCCCGCTCGGGCGAGCCGCCGGCGTCGTAGTGCTGACAGGCGGGCACGGCCACGCCGCTCAGGGCGATGAACACCAGCGCCCTGGCAGACCAGCGGCGGGAGGTCGGACGGCTCCGACCCTCCCCCGCTCGCCCTGGCTGTCTCCTGGTCTCCAGACCTACACCGTGCCCTGGCCCGGCATCGGCACGGCCGGTGTCTGAATCGGCCCCAGCGAGAGGCTCGTCGGGACCAGCGCTTCGTTGGAGGCCAGCGCTTCCTCCCACGTCACGGCCTTGCCCGTGTAGGCGGACATCCGGCCCATGATGGCGGTGAGCGTCGACTCGGCGACCTGCTGGAGTTCGTTGACCTTCTGGCCGGCGCGGATGATCCGAATCAGGTCGATGTGCTCCTGCACGTACGGGCTGATCGGATCCTTGTCGCCCTTCCAGGAGGTGGCGCCGACGATTTCGTACTTGTCGGCCTGGCAGGTGCCCTTGGTGCCGACCAGCGCTTCCGAGACACTGTTGGCGCAGTTGTCGATCTGCCGGCACATGCTCATCATGTGCGACCCGTCGCCGTACTCGTAGTCGATGGCGAAGTGGTCGAAGATGTGCCCGTAGGCCTTGTCGGTGCGGACCTGCCGCCCGCCCATGCCCGTGGCCTTGACCGGGTGTCCGTTCTTCGCCCAGTTGATCACGTCGAGGTTGTGGATGTGCTGCTCGACGATGTGATCGCCCGAGAGCCAGGTGAAGTAGAGCCAGTTGCGCAGCTGCCACTCCATGTCGCTCCACTCGGGCTGCCGATCGCGCTTCCAGAGGAAGCCCTGGTTCCAGTAGGCGCGTGCCGACACGACGTCGCCGATGGCCCCGTCGTGCACGCGCTTCATCGTCTCGATGTAGCCGTGCTGATGGCGCCGCTGCGTCCCCGCGATGATGTTGAGGCCCTTGGCATCGGCTTCCTTGGCCAGCGCCATCACCTTGCGGATGCCCGGGCCGTCCACCGCCACCGGCTTCTCGGTGAAGATGTGCTTGCCGGCCTTGATGGCGGCCTCGAGGTGCGTCGGGCGGAATCCCGGCGGGGTGGCGATGATGATGTAGTTCACCTCCGGCACCGCGATGACCTTCTGGTAGCCATCGAAGCCCGTGAACACATGCTCGGGCTTGACCGCGGCGCGCGCCCCGTACTGCTGCGACAGCCGCTTGACGGCCTGCTCGGTCCGGTCGCCGAACATGTCGGCCACGGCCACCAGGCGCACGCCCGTCTCGTGGCCCTTGAACACGTCGGCCACGGCCCCGCTGCCGCGCCCGCCGGCGCCAATCAGGCCGATGCGGATTTCATCGCTGCCCTGCGCATGCGCCCCGGGGATGACACCCCACCCCGTCAGCCCACTGCCCACGGCCGCGGCCGTCGTCGTCTTCAGGAAATCGCGTCGCGTCGATCCGGATTGCTGCTCAGACATGCTCACTACCTCGTTGGCCACAGACTGCGGCCTCTGTAGGCGTCGAGCTTCAGCTCGACGCTCACCGTGCGGCAACACTGACCGTCGACCTGAAGGTCGACGGCTACAGCCCATCTCGCGATGGGCCTACCTGTCCGCGCTCTCCTTGATCACCTTGCTGACGAACCCCTTGAGGTTCGCCTGCTCGTCCAGGGCGCGGACGACGCGGAAGCCGACGTGGTCGGCATCGGTGTGCCAGTAGATGCTCTGGGGCACCTGCGGGTCACGCTGACTCCAGTCCTCGTGCGACGACTGCCGGTTGGCGAAGCGCAGCTTGTTGGCGCCTTCGATGAACGACCCGCCACGCGTCGGGTGCGGATAGCGCTTGTCGGTCGGCAGCGCCACGGGCTGGGACGCCTTCGGCGCCCACTCCGCGTAGCGGCCCTCCGAGTAGAGGTCGAAGGTCCATTCGGCGACGTTGCCGAGCATGTCGTGCACCCCGAAGGCGTTGGGCTTCTTCTCGCCGACCGGGTGCGGGATCTCCTTCGCATTGCCGGCATGCCAGGCCTGGTCGTCGAGGTCGGCGGGCTGCGCGCCGGTGTTGCCGGCACGCGCGGCGTATTCCCACTCCGCTTCGGTGGGCAGGCGATAGGCCTTGCCGGTGACCTGCGACAGCCAGCGGCAGTACTCCATGGCCGCGTGCTGGGTCATGGCGAGGGCCGGGATCTTGCCCTTGCCGTACCCCTTGGCTTCGTCGCCGTAGGCCCGCGACGGCTTGGTGACGGCGTCGGCATCCCCGCCACCGCCGTCGCCCGTGCGCGCCCCCGTGTTGCCGACGAAGGCGAACTGATCGAACTCGTCCCAGGTGACCTCGGTCTTGCCGATCCAGAACGGCTTCAGCGTGACCTCGACCTGCGGCCCTTCGTCGGCGTCCCGGCCCGCTTCGCTCGCCGGACTGCCGAGCATGAACGTGCCGCCAGGGACCGCCACCATGTCGAAGGTGACGGTGGAGTTGGGAATCTTCTCGGTGTAGGTGGCCCCGGGTGCCGAGGACGGCGCAGGCTGCGCCACGAGCGCGGCGGCCCCGAGCGACACCAGTACGGCTGTCGTCAGTGGCCCGCCCCGCCGCCATGAGAGATGACGTTGAGCAAACACGATGTGTCGGAGTGTATCGCCAACAGGCAGCGATGGAAAGCAAAAGGGCGGAGCGACAATCGTCGCCCCGCCCTGGGGTAGGGCCGGCTCTCCG
>NZ_JALHPM010000151.1:0-15785 GCF_022842525.1 Luteitalea sp. | reverse complement strand
AGGCGCGCGTGTTCGTGGCGGCGCCGCTCGGGCAGCGCGCTCCATGTCTCGACGAGCGCGGCCAGGCGATCCGGATCGCCGAGGTACCGCGCCTCGGCGAGCGCGCGGTCGAGGGCCGCGACGGCGCGGCCGTCGAGCGGCTGGTCGCCATCGAGGAACCGGAAGTGCGGCGAGCGCAGCACGGCCAGCGTGGCGGCGCGCGTGAAGCCGCTCGTGACCCACTCGAACAGCACGTCGATGGCGGCGGCGAAGGGCTCGGCGGCGAGCGGCAGCGTGTCGCGCGTCTCGTACGGGATGCCGGCCCGGCCGAGCACGTCGCGCGCGAGGTAGAGATACGGCAGCGGTCGGCGCACGACGAGCGCCACGCGTGAGTCGGCGGTGAGGCGGCCAGCGCGGCGTTCCGCCTTGAGGCGGCGCGCGAAGGCCGCCAGTTCCTCCTCGCGGTCGCGGCTCGTGAAGATCCAGGCGTCGGCGTCGGGCACGAGGCAGAGCGGACGTCCGCCGCTGCCGGCCGGCACGGCGCGTTCGTCGATGCCCGGCATCTCGGCGTGCAGGCGTTCGAGCCAGCCGCCGGCGAGCCGCGTTTCCGTGGCCACGACATCGAGCTGCGAGAGCCCGGGCAGGCGCGTCAGCAGATCGAGGTCCGCGGGCCAGAGGCCGGCCGGGTCGGCCACACGGTCCGTCACCGTGATGACGACGCGCCGCAGCGGACGCACCGGCAGCTCATGCAGCAGCCGATCGCGCAGCCCGTGCTCGTCGAGCGCGCCGCTCGACGCGGCGAGGGCTTCGTAACCGCGGAACGACGCGGCGAGGAACCGCGTCTGCGCCAGCATCCGCAGGGCGCCGCGGTCGTCCGACGCTTCGAGTTCTTCGGTGAGGAACTCCTCGAAGCGCGCCACGGTGCGGAGCTGGCGGCGCAGCGCGTCGTAGAGCGTCAGCATCTCGGCCACGAGCCCCGGCCGCACGGCGAAGGGCGGCTCGGCGCCCGCGAGCCGCGCGTCGCGCGCGGCCCGCGCCAGCATGACCTCGCGATCGAAGCCGTTCAGGAGCGCCGGGGGCTCGGCGAGGCGTCCGGCCAGCTCGTCGAGCAGGTCGCCGCGGGTGCCGATGCGCGGCAGGCACAATGCGGCGGCGCCGTCGGCCCAGGCGAGCTGCTCGAGCGTGCGGCGCAGTTCGTCGGCGGCGGCGCGCGTCGGCACGACGATGAAGACGTCGCGGGCGGCGAGCGGCTGCGCCGCCGCCACGATGTCGGCGATGGCGCGCCGGAAACCTTCGGGATCGACCGCGCGGTGCAGGCAGGTCGAACGCGGCGTGGTCACGGCAGCGCGGGTGCCTTGACGGCCTGCGCGATGTCGTCGCGCGCGCGCACGGTGAGCATGAGCGCACCGGCCGCCGCCGCCGAGGCCTCGGCGGCCCGCGCCCGGTCGCCCGTCTCCACCGCGCGCATGCGCAGCGTGAGCGCGTTGTCGGCCATCTCCCAGGCGCTCTTGAGCAGGGCATGCGCGGCCGCGAGCTGCGCCGGCGGATTCGTGCCGTTCACGGCGGGCCGCGCCTTGTAGAAGCGCGTGATCGTCTTGCGGAGCGCCGCCGGACTCGGGCCCGCCTGCGCGCGGATGTCTTCGAGGGCCCGCTCGGCGCCGGCAAGCGCCACGAGCGCCGGACGCACCGAGCGCTGGTAGCTCCGGTAGACCGGTTCGAGCAGGCGCCACTGGTCGCGCGCCAGGCGCAGGCGGCGGGCCGACTCGGCGCCGGCGTCGATGGCCGCGAGCATCACGCCCAGTTCGGCCGGCCGCTTCGCGCCGAGCTTCGCGTCCGCCTTGAGCGTCTCCGCGCGCAGTCGTTCGAGCCCGCGCACGTCGGCGGCGCGGGCGCGCTGGGCGGCGCGATCGAGCGTCGTGGCCGCGAGCTTCGAATAGGCAAGGTCGGTCGCGCGCTCGGTGCGCAGGGTGCCCACGGCCGTCGTGCGCACCCTGGTCGCCCAGGCGGCGGGCAGCAGGTCCGCGGCGCGTTCGATGAGGCCCACCACGCGCTCGAGCAGCGTCGTGCGTTCGGCCGGCGACTCGGCAAGCGTCGAGGCCGCGAGCAGTTCCTCGGCCAGCTGGGCGGTGCTCGGCGGCGGCAGCAGCGTGTCAGCCGGCGCCGTCGGCGTCGTCGACACGAGATTCAGCTCGAAGGTATCCTGCCCGGCCGCGGCGCGCAGGTCCGAGACGACCTCGTCGAGCAGCGACAACATCTGCTGCACATCGGTGGCGCGGTAGCCGTAGTGCTGACGCGGCCATTCGGCGAGGGCCGAGCGCGCGCTCTCGGCCATGGCGAGCCGCCGCTTCGGGTCGGGTTCCTTCGCCACGCCGGTGAGCACGGCCGCCACCTGATTCGAGAACTGCGCGAAGTCGTCTTCGGCGCGGGTGGACGCGTAGTGCACCATGCGCGCCGTCTGCGCGTAGCGTTCGGTCTTCACCCAGTCCACCCGGCCGGCGGCGAGCGTGACGAGCTGCAGATCGGGGGTGGGACCGTCGCTGAGCGGCAGCGAGAAGACGATGCGATCGTCCATGCGCACCCACTCGCCGAAGCTCGTGAGCGACGTGCCGTCGGTGAGGAACACGCGCAGCAGCGGCGGCGCGCCGGGCGGCTGCGCGTTCGCCGCGGACACCGCCGCGACGAACACCACCACCAGCGACGCCATGACGGCGCCTCGCCACTGCTGCATCCTCAGAGCGTACGTGGGGCTTCTTCCGGTGGTCAAGACGCGTCTCAAGAGGCAGACGACGGCGGCGGCGGATTGGCCGCTGTGGAAAACCTGTGGACGGACGGTGCAAACCCTGTGGACAACACGCGGAGCCAAGTTTTTTCGCGGCGGGAAGTCCAGCGAAGTCGCCGCCCAAACCCGGCGGACCACGCGCCTTCGTACCCACCTTCGCTTGTTTCATTCGATGAGCGACGTAGAATCGTCGCTCCTGCGTTACCTGTCTGACACTTCCCCCAGCCGACACCCACACGTGGACATCCACCGCTACGAAGAAGAAATCGCCGGCCGCACGTACCACATCGAAGTGCATGCCGTGTCGCAGGAGCAGTGGCGTGCCAAGCTGGCCCGCCGTCCCGGCATGCCCACGGCGCTCATGCCGTTCTATGGCAAGACACCGGAGCTCGCGGCGCGCGAGCTGACCAACTGGCTGTCGCTCGTCTCGGCCTCGCGCCCCCGCTAGCCCCTCACGGTGGCTTAACGCCACATTCGTTCCGGAAATCGATCAGAATAGGCGCCATGCGTCTTCGTCTCCTCGCCTGTGTGTGGCTGCTCGCGGCCACGACCGTGTCCTCCGCTTTCGCCCAGGCCCTGCCGCGGGTGCACATGGTCGCCACCGGCGGCACCATCTCGAACCGCGACGGCGGCCGCCTCACGGCGGACGAGCTGGCGAAGTCGATGCCGGGCCTCGAACGCGCCGCCACGCTCACCCACGAACAGTTCCTCAACGTCGCGAGCAGCCAGATCACCCTCGAGCAGTGGCTGCAGCTCGCCCGCCGCGTCAACGACCTCTTCGCGACCGACAAGGACCTCGCCGGCATCGTCGTGACGAGCGGCACCGACACGCTCGAAGAGACGGCGTTCTTCCTGCACCTCACGGTGAAGGACGTCCGGCCCGTCGTGGTCGTGGGCTCGATGCGCAACCCGAGCACGCTCGGCTACGAAGGCGCCGCCAACCTGCTCGAAGGCGTGCGCGTGGCCGCCTCCCCCGCCGCCCGCGGCAAGGGCGTGCTCGTCGTGCTGAACGACGAGATCAACTCGGCGCGCGACGTCACGAAGACCGACGCCCTGCGCCTGCAGACCTTCCGCAGCCCCACGCACGGCGTGCTCGGCATCGTCGATCGCGACAAGGTGGCCATCTTCCGCGAGATCCTGCAGCGCCACACGCACACGAGCGAGTTCGACGTGCGCAACCTGACGGCGCTGCCGCGCGTGGACGTCGTGATGGTGTACCAGGGCGCCACCGGCGACGTCATCAAGGCGCTCGTGGACCTGGGCGCCAAGGGCATCGTGATTGCGGGCGCGGGTGCCGGCGCGACGAGCGGCACGCAGGGCGAAGGCATCGACTACGCCACCGAAAAGGGGGTCTTCGTCGTGACCTCGACGCGCACCGGCGCCGGCCGCATCGCGCCGAACCGCGGCCAGGGTCCGGCCACCCTCACACCGGCCCAGCAGCGCCGCCGCGCCTTCAGCATCTCGGCCGAAGATCACATCCCGGTCAAGGCCCGCATCCTGCTGATGCTGGCGCTCAGCAAGACCAGCAATCGCGACGAGATCCAGCGGATCTTCAGCGAGTACTGAGCATCCCGGCCGCCGGGCGGCGCCCCCGCTCGGGCGCCGCGGCGGTCGACGATGGCCGGGGACGGGCGGAATCTGGTATTATTCGAAGTCTCCCCGCACGAGATGGGCCTGTAGCGCAGTTGGGAGCGCGCCTGAATGGCATTCAGGAGGTCACCGGTTCGATCCCGGTCAGGTCCACCAAACCTTCCTTCCCAGTCTCGATCGGCCGTAAGTAGTTGAAGGCCGGTGCGGTTACGGCGGTTCCAACAAAGCCGTTTCCGTCGAACGCGATTCCCTCGGGAAAGAACAGCTGTTGGAACCGCTGCCGCTGTTCGAGCGACGCCTGCACCCAGAGATCGGCGGCGCGCGGCAGGATGCGTTCTGCGAACGCGAGGATGCCCTCCACGTCGAGTTCGTCCAGTTCCGAGGAGTGACGGTCGATCCGTAAGGGCGTCAGCTCCTGGCGCAATTTCTCGGCGTGGCGGTCGTAGGTGTCGATGTCGATCGAGCGCTCGAACAGGAACGCCTCGTCGAGACGGTCCAGCTTCCCCTGAATCACCTTGGCGGCACGCTCGGCGGTCGCAAGCTCGTCTCGCATGCCTGTGGCTACGCCGAACCCGGACAGCACCGCTTGTGCGCGGTAGAACACGTCGTCGGAGACGAGCGGCTCGAAATCGCCGCGCTTCCCCCGAACGCCGTACTCCGGGCAAGCTCACACACACTTGACTCCGCACGTGCACGTGAAACTGCATTCCGTACGGTTGCAGCTGTAAGACTGCATGGGGCAGCCCTGGGAGTTGCACGCGGCCATGCATGCCGTGCGCTCCTGCGCACAGAATCCGGCGTCACAGTCGCCGAACGTGGCAAACCCTGCCGATGACGTGGCCGCTCCCGGATCGGGTTCGCCTTTGGCGATAAGTCGCGCCCGGCTCAACATGTCCGGCACCTCGGCCGACACGGTCTTTGACCCACTGCCTGCGGATTGCAGACCGATCACGACGTGGTCGGTTGGGCCCACGCGCAAGTCCTTCAGCTGGATGAGCGACACCACTGAGGCACCGGCTGCGAGCGTCCGCCAGGTCGGAGCTGTCTGATAGCCGCGGCCAAAGCCCTCGGCCGTGACGACGAATGCGACGAGCTTGAAGCCCAGGACCGATTCGCCCGTCGTGTTGGTCGCACGCACGGTGAGGGCCCAAGGCTCGGTCGAAGCGATCGACACCGGCTCGATCCGCACGGGCGAGGTCGGGGCTGGCAGCACCTTGATCGAGGCCGTGGTGACGGACATCGACGGCGCGGCGTTCGGCGGCGTGAACACGGTAGACACACGCCTCGATAGGCGCAGGTCGCCGGCCACAGGTGATTCAGGCTGTGCTCGGCCAACGACGACGGCCGAGAGAAGGACCAAGCTGCACGACGCGACGACGAGCGGTATCCGAGACATCGCGAGCCTCCTAGTCACGTTGTGGAGGGGATGTCTATCCACCTATCACCCTTCGAAAGTCTCGTCAACAACCGTCTGCAGCTGAGATGCCTAGGGCTCAGTCGGGTGACCAAAGTGTCGAACCTCGATCGCTTGGACTCACACCGCGGTCGCGGCGTCTCGCGCGTCACGCGGCTCGCGCAGCACGGCATCACTTGCTCGATGAGCCGACGCTGCAAGTGCTACGACAACGCCGACATCGAGCGCTGGTTCTCAATGGTGAAGAGCGAAGAGGGCGAGCGTTTTGAGAGCTACGCCCACGCGAAGGAGGTTTTGCTCGACTACATCGAAGTGTTCTATAGCCAGCGAAGGTGACACTGGACCTTGGGGCAGGTTAACGGTTAGGTTGGTTACTTTGGCAAGCTACCGACCACGATCTTGACCGCTTCAGTCGCTGAATTGGCGGCCAATGCCCCCAGCACGATCGCGGACTCGGGCCGGCCGGCGGGCACCAGACGTAGCCGGATTCCAGGTGCAATCCCCGACAAGATGAAGTCGCCGAGACCTGGCTGCCATAGGAAAGCAGCGACGGTCGTTACGAGGGTGCGGTCCGGGCCGATGCGGATCGCAGGAACCGCGGACGAGGCAAGGCATTGCGAGCAGGACATGGCGGTGGCGCGCCGACCACTTGCCCTGCTAGCGAGAACTTCGGCTCAGCGTCACCGTCGTCTCACGTTGGGGTCGCGCTACACGTCGCAGCCCTTCGAGACCCTGGAGCCAGCTCGTCACTCGGTTCCAACTGGCGCGGTTCAGGTCCACCAAACCCTCATTCGCATTCTCGATCCGCTCGTCGGAGAGCATGGCGTCGAGCAGCATCAGCCGTCGAATCAAGCGCCCCACCGTCGTCGGCTTCCGGTGGCGGTTGTCGGGCTCCCCGATCGCCTCGGAGATCGGCTTGTACTGCACGTGGCACATGCGCCCGCGCCGCACGGAGCCCGGCGTGATTCACGTGCATGCGTCCGCCACTGCGGCCGGAACCGCCGGAGCTGTCGCAGCGGAATCCACAGCGCGCCCGGCTCGCCATGTGGGCGCCGCGGTAGTGGGGCGTGAGCACCTCGACGTCCTCGTGCCGCTCGCAGCCGTCCACGTCGTCGGCGGCCGGTCCGTATGGTCGAGCGAGGAGCCCAAGGTGAACTCAGCCGAGACCATCGAGCGGAAAACCCTTTCCTCGTCCTCCGCGGCCGCCTACCATCCACCGCATGTCGACAGAAGCGCGCTACGGCGTGAGAGACGCGCTGCTCGGCCTCTTCGTGGGCGTGTTCATGGGCGGTCTCTCGGGTTTCGGTCTCTACGCGATGTCGGCCGAGACGCTACGCTGCAGCCGAGGCGTCGACGGCGGTGTCGACTGCGTGCTGAGCCGACACATCCTGGCCGTGCCGGTTCGCCATACGCGGTTGTCGGGCGTGCGCGGCGCGACGCTCGAGGAGTACTACAGCGCACCGCGAACCTCGCCGTTCAACAATCGGCAGGACCCCGGCGGCTTCACCTATCACGTGCGCTACGACACCTCGGCTGGCCTGGTCGAAGGCGCCGAAGCGCCCGGCCGGGAGGCGCACGAAGCCATCGTGAATGGCCTCCGCGGCTGGCTCAGTGACGGCGGCGCAGCGACCTACGAGGCCACCCTTGGCGGCGGACCGCTCGGATGGCGTCTCGCGCTCGGCGTCCTCTTCGTGGTCGGTGCGCTCTGCCTCGTCAACATCCCATTTGCCGCCGTGAATGCCATCCGGGCCCGCGCGTCCGGTCGGGTTGCCTGAGGACGATAGGCGGGATGAACGGGGCTGGGGAGGCAACGGAATCGGCGTTATCGGACCTGTCCGCCTGAATTCGTCAAAGATTCGGCCCCCGGCCACAGAACGCCCCGCGTACCGTTGGAGGGTTCCTGAGCACCAGCTGGTGGCAATCGCGACCGGCCGGCGAGACCGCATTCGCACTCGAGGTTCGCGGTGCCCCAGTGATCTACGGGGCCAAGCTGCGCGTTCGCTACGTCGGAGGACTGTAGGCGGAGATACTTCCGGGCTACTGAGCGCGTGTGGCTGCGCCGAGCCACACGCGCTCGCCGGGCTCGCCATGCCTGGCGACTTGGGCGCCCCAAGCGCCGTCACGTCCAGGCCCGGTCGGCGAGCGCGCTTTGGCGCGCCACTCACCATTCGTCAGCCGCCCTCGCCAGGCTGTCGACGCTCACGCCGGCTGCGTGAGCGCCTGACGCAAGAACGGCGCCGGGCGCTCATCGCCGAATGGCTGGCGGACGTCAGGAAACGGACGGACCTGGTGGAGCTCTCCGTGGTTGAGGCCCGGATCGGGATCGCATTCGGCTAGTAGCGTTCCAGCTCCGCCTGCAGCGCATTGGTCAACTCGGCCACCGTCGGATTGACTCCAAGACTTTGCGGCGTACTGAAGACTGCCGGCAGCACGCCATCTGTTTCGAGTTGCGGCAGGAGCTCGTCGAGCAGCTCGTCTAACGGGATCGGCCGGGGTTCGTATCCCTCCCACTCGCTCACCGCGCACGCTTCCGCGTATTCACTGGCTGGCCAGAGCGAAAACACGGGCGTGCCGTTGTCGTCTTCGGCCAGCGCCCAGCCATCCTGGAACAGCCCCCATGCCTCTTCTCGGTCCGCAACGGTCTTCACGAAGTGCTCGAACCGCTCAGGTCCAGGTAAGGCGATCACTGCGGCGATCTGCTTCTGAGTCAGTGTCATGTGACGCACTCCAGCCGTTTACTTTGGCGGGCGCTCTGCGTTCGCCCGTCCATAGTTATCGTACTTGTGCTGGGTGCGATGGTTCATGCGATCCTGGAGATGGGAATACTCGTAGCTATAGCCCTTGGCGGCCTCGCGGCCACGCTCATGGGCGAGGTCTTTGCCGGGCGGATTGCGAATCGACCGTTGGCTACCTCGCTCAATCGAGTTGATCTCCTGGCGCAGGACGATAGTCGCTATGGAGGGGTCCCGGGGGCGACAGAAGGGGCCTTATCGGACCTTGCCCTCGGGAGTCGCCGCAGATTCGCGCCCCCGTCACAGCGACGCCATCGAGCGTTGCCGTCAGGCGGGCTGCGCCGTCGTGCAGCTCACGAGCGACGTGCGGCGCGTGGACGCCCGCCGGTTCTACGAGCGCCTCGGCTTCGAAGCGACGCAGGTCGGCATGACGCTGACCCTGTAAGTGCGCGCGCCGTGGTGTTCGTGACGCCACGACGTGCCGTCATCTCTCGCCATCCGCTACTGACACGTGCGGCTCGCACATCGGGTGACGCGCAGGCCGCGCGGGGGCGAGTTCTGGTGGCTGACAATCGGCAGCCCATCGCGCCCGATCGCGAGCGACGCATAGCCGCCGACGCTCGGGTCGATGCCGCCCCCTCCTGCCGGCGGCAGGTCGTCGGCGACGGCCGTTTCGCTGCTGGTGCAGGCGACCGTCAGGCAGTGTGTCACGCGCAGCGCCCGCAGCGTCTGGTCGTAATGCGCGACCACCGGCAGACCGTCGCTGCCGATGGCCATCGACGTGTACTGGCCCACGGCGTTGGTCGTGCCCGGCAGATCCTGGGACGACGCGCCCGTGCAGGCGGCGTTCCCACAGTAGGTCACCCGCAGCGCCGAGGTCCCGCCGTTCCAGTGACTCACGACGGGCACGCCGGCCGGGGTGATCGCAATCGACAGGTGCTGCCCCACCGGCTGGGGCGGGTCGTCCACCGTGGTAGAGACGGCGGTCGTGCATAAGGCGTTCTGGCACCGCGTGATGCGCAGGGCGCTCGCGGTGTAGTCACGGTGCGCGATGATCGGCAGGCCGCCCGGGCCAATCGCGAGCGACGTCTGATCGCCCACCAGGTTCGCCGGGTCGTCCGCCACCGTAGTCGTGGCCGCCGTGCACGCCACGTCGAGGCAATGCGTCACGCGGAGCGTGCCTGCGGTGACGTCGGCGTGGCTGATGACCGGCAGACCGTCGCCGCCGATCCCGACGGACGTGTAGTAGCCGACCTCGTTCGCCGGATTGTCCACAGTGGTACTGGTGGCGGTCGTGCACGCCACGTCGTGGCAGTGCGTGACTCGCAGCGCGCCGGTCGAGACCTCGCGGTGACTGACGACCGGGAGTCCATCGCTGCCGATGGCGATCGACGCATACTGCCCGACGAGGGTGACGGGGTCGTCGGCGGCCACGGTCGTGGCGCTCGTGCAGGCGCGGTTGTCACAGTGCGTGACGAGCAGCGTGCCGTCGACGTCGCCGAAGTGGGCGATGACCGGCAGGCCGTCGGTGCCGATCGCCAGCGCCGTGTAGCTGCCGCCCTGCGGATCCGTCAGCGAGGTGAGCGGCGGCGTGGCGATGGGTTCGCACACGGGAGAACCGCTCGGCAGGATGCCCCGGAGGTAGGCGCCGGCCGGACAGGTGCCGAAGGCCGCGGCCGCGGCGTTGATGGCGCCTGGTGCGAGGTGGATGCCAGTGAGGGTGCCTGGTGCGATCTGCGCGCCGGTGATGCTCCCGGGGGCGATGCCGCCCGCGGGAATCGGCCGCGGACTGCCGCCAGCGCCGGCACCGGCTGTGAGGACGAACGTTCCCGCGTTGCCCGCGCTGTCCGTCCAGGGGCCGCTCAGCGTCTGCAGCCCGATCCGCGCGTCGAGGTGAACCGGCGCCGCGCCGGTCGTCGTCACCGTCGTGAGCCCGAAGCCGATCGTGCCGTCCGGGTTCGGAAACGCCCGGCCGACGACGCTTGCCAGCCGCGCGGCCCCGCACAGGTCGTCGGTGCCGTCCACGTGATACTGCCCGCCCTGCTGCACCACCGTCACGGTCACGACGTTACAGAAGGGCTGCAGTTGCCAGCGGAACGTCCCGATGGTGGAGCCCTGCGCGGCGAGCGGCGGCCCCTGCAACACCGCCCAGACGCCGGCCAAGGCCAGCCCCCCCTTCCGGATCGTGGTCATGATCTGCCCTCTGCTCTTGAGAGCGGAAGGCGCCGCGGCGGTGGTTCACGCCCCCGGGCGAGGGTCGGCATGCCCGCCATCATCGCGTGGCTGACCGCCGGCTCGCGGGGCGCCCCGCGTCTCACCGAATCGGCCAGCGCCTACGGGGCGAGGCGGGCGCGGACCTTGGTGGACGCGCCCGTGAGATCGCCGAGGCGCGCCGCGTGCTCGCGAATGGCGCGCTCGCGTTCGGCTGCGAGCAGGACACGGCGGTGGCGCGCCGGCCACTTACCCTGCCACCGAGAACTTCAGCTCAGCGTCACCGTCGTCTCGCTTTGGGGTCACGCGGCACGTCGCAGTCGTTCGAGACTCTGGAGCCAGCTCGTCATTCGGTTCCGACTGGCGCGGTTCAGGTCCACCAACACTCCCAAGCCGTTTTCCATCAACAACTTGAGGCGCTGATCAAGCCGTGATCACCGTCGCGGCTTCGGCGGCGCCTTCTCCTTGAAGGGGTTGTGGATTGAGATGCCGGCGATGGACTGTCCGTGGTTCAGGTCCTCAGACAGCACGCGACGTGCTCCGGCACGAGCGGCGACCGCGACGATGAGCGCGTCCCAGAATCCGATACGCGCCTGATCCTCGATCTGGAAGGCGGCCGCGAGGTCGCTCGTGGTGATGCCGTCGACGCACCATGGCGCGTAGGTGTCGACGATGCTCCTCGCCTCGGGCTTCGTCAGCGGCTTCCGGATCTTGCGTGTCGCGTTGACGTAGAACTCCTGCAACACCTGGGTGCTGACCATCCCAGTACGCTCGAGCCACAGCGTACGCAGCAGATCCTTTGCGATCTCGTGCTTGCGCGCAGCGTCGACGTCATGCGCGTAGATCAAGACGTTGGTATCGACGAACGTCTTATCGCTCATGCCACTCGTCGCGCGTCGCCTCGATGCGCCCGCCCAGATGGAACCCGCTGTCGAGTAGTGCCAGCGCTCGTCGCTGGGCCTGCTCGTAGGCGTCGTCCTCGCCTACCAGCGTTTCGATCTGCTGGGCCAGAAGTCCGCTGATCGACGTGTTTCGCTTGGCGGCGAGCACCTTCGCTCTCCGCAGTGTTCGTCGGTCCAGACGAATGGTGATGTTTTGGCTGGTGGTTTCGGTGGCGGACACGGCAGACACCTCCTGCACGTATTATACGTGCAGCACGTGCAGTGCGTGGTTGGCGGCGCGACGACAAGCTGTTCGCCTGTCGGGTGCAGGGCGAGGTGATGCGCACTCATGGCACCACCGTCTGCGACGCGCTGAAGCGCCGCGTCCGGCCCGCCGGGTTCACGAACTGCCCCCGCGTGACGATGGCGAAGCGCTGAACGCGGGGGTCCACCGCCAGGGTCACCGTCACGGTGCGCCGCTCGCCCGGCAGCAGCGTGCCGATGGTCAGCGGCAGCGGCGTCTGCAGCAGCACGCGCCCCCGGCCCTGGAGCCGGCGCAGCGTGAGGCGGTCGATCACCACGTTCGACGCCGCCCGTCCCCCGACGTTCGTCACCTCGAGCGTCACCGTCCCGGCACCCGTGGTCTGCCCCACGAGCTGCACGGTCAGGCGCGGCCCCTGCAGCGCGGGCTCCACCTCCACGGTCACGGTGGTCACGTTGCCTTGCGCGGTGCCGTCGAACGGCCGGTACGTGAAGCCCCCGATGCCGGTGAAGCCGGTCCGCGGCGTGAACACCACCGTGCCGTCACCAGGCAGCGACAGGACACCACCCACCAGGTTGGCGAAGGCGCCCGCCACGAGGGCATCGCCGTCGGCATCGGTGTCGTTGTCGGTCACGTCGATGACCACCGCGGTCTGGAAGGCCGTCGTCACGGCGTCGTTCACGCCCACCGGCGGCCGGTTCACTGGCGACTGCACGTCGTCGTTGGTGAACACACCGCTCGCCGCGAGCGGGCTCGTGGTGGAGAGCACGCCGAAGCCGCTGACCGCCGTCAACTGCAGCGTCACCGTCTCGTCCGGCTCCACCACGCGGTCGCCGTTGGCGAACACTTCCACCCCGGCGGAGAACTGGCCGATGCCCAGCGTCAGCTCGAAAGCTCCCAGGCTCCCGGGCAGCGTGCCGGCGCCCACCCGTGTGGCCCCGAGCACGTAGACGTCGTCGGCCGACACCGTGCCCCCGGCCACCTCGAAGCGCACCGTCGCCGGTTCGTCGAGGAAGGGGCCCTGCCGCACGATCTGGAACAGCAGCCGCCCGTCGGCGCCCGTGCCTTCCGGTGTGCTGCCGGCGTTCGGGGTGTTGAAGGCCACCACCGGCATCGGCTGGTCGTCGTTGGTGAACACACCGCTCGCCGCGAGCGGGCTCGTGGTGGAGAGCACGCCGAAGCCGCTGACCGCCGTCAACTGCAGCGTCACCGTCTCGTCCGGCTCCACCACGCGGTCGCCGTTGGCGAACACTTCCACCCCGGCGGAGAACTGGCCGATGCCCAGCGTCAGCTCGAAAGCTCCCAGGCTCCCGGGCAGCGTGCCGGCGCCCACCCGTGTGGCCCCGAGCACGTAGACGTCGTCGGCCGACACCGTGCCCCCGGCCACCTCGAAGCGCACCGTCGCCGGTTCGTCGAGGAAGGGGCCCTGCCGCACGATCTGGAACAGCAGCCGCCCGTCGGCGCCCGTGCCTTCCGGTGTGCTGCCGGCGTTCGGGGTGTTGAAGGCCACCACCGGCAGCGGCGGGGCGACGGTAATGCTCACGACGGCGGCGTCGTCCTCGCCGTTCGTGGTGCCATTGCCCGGCGTGCTGTCGGGATCGGGTCGGTTCGAGGTCAGGATCTCGCCGCTCACCTCGGGCGCACCAACGGTCGCGAACACCGTGTTGACGGCCAACTCCGCGAAGGCGCCCGCGGCAACCGGCCCGAACGTCCAGATGCCCGTGGCCGGATCGAAGCCCTGCGGGGCGCCAGAGAAGGACACGCCGACACCCGGCGTCAGCCGCACCGACCCGCGCGCCGGGAGCGACCCGTCGTTGGTGACGCGCACCAGCACGTCGATGTCGGTGCCCGCCACGACCTGCGGCTCGGTTGTGTCGAGCCGGATGTCGAGGGAGAGGTCGGCCTCGCCGATCTCCAGGTCGTACACCGCGACGGTGCCTGAGTACTCGTAGGCGATGGCCACCTGCGGCTGGCCGGTGGCCGACTGCGCCGCCGGAATCACCACGATATCCTCGGGCCCGAAGTCGCCCGCGGCACGGCTGTCGATGAACGTGACGAACCGCGGCTGCAGCGGCACCGTCACGTCCTGGACGACGATGCCGCCGTCCCGCTCGAGGCCGATGAAGGCGAACGTGCGGCCGCCGATGGTGGCCAGGGCCACGCTCTCGGGCTCAGGTCCGCTGTTGTCGGAACGGCTGTCGACCGACGGCGGCGCGCTCGGATTGAAGGCGTCCACGGCCCCGTCGGCGTTGAAGCGGGAGGCGAACCGGTCCGCGATCAGCTGTTCGAACTGCGCGCCGCTCTCGAACATCACGCGGCCGCCCGCGTCGAACACCGTGAAGGAGCGCGAGCCGAAGCTGAACACCTCCTCCACGAGGCCGTCGCCATCCGTGTCGCCGTCGATGGCGCTCACGGCCAGTCGCCCGAGGTTGACGTTGTTGCTGAGCGCGGCCGCGTTGGGGAAGACCCCGGGGTTGAGCACCACGTTGGACAGCCGCACCTGGTCGGTGTAGACGCCCGTGTCGCGAACCTGCCCTTCGTTGGCCGTGACGAAGTACGTGCGCCCACCCGCCGTGAACGCCGCGATGCCGTCGGCCATGCGCATGCCGCGCACCGGCCACGCCGCGATGGCGATGCCAGCGTCGCGGTCCGACGCGTCGAAGCCCTGCCCCGCGACGCGGTGATCCACCGTCCCGAGCGGCAGCAGGGTCCACGCGCCGCTCGTCAGGTTCAGGCGCCCCACGGCGTTCGCTTCCTGGAGCGTCACCAGTAGCTCGCCGGTGCCGGGGTCTACTGCGATGTACTCGGGCTCGAAGTCGATCGACGGCACCTGGCCGGGGAACACGCGGATGCCGGCGGACCGCAGCGCGGCCTCCTGGCCGTCGAAGGCGCTGAATCCGATGAACCGCACCGCGGAAGCGTCGAGCGCGCCGGTGAGCGACACGACGGCCACGCCGCCTGGCGCGTCGGGCGCCTGCGCAAGGGCCTGCACGCCAGTGACGGCCACGTACACCGCGGCGCCATCGGGCGAGAAGCGCAGCATGTCGGGCCAGACGCCGACGAGCACCGTACCGCGCAGCACCAGCGCGCCCGTGGCATCCCGGTCGAACACCGCGACTCCGCCGGGGCCGATCGAGTCCAGCGCCGTGTAGGTCACCGCCACCACGCCGCTTCTTGCCGCCACCGAAAGGGGCCGGCCAATGGCCGGCACGAGGTCGAACTGCGCGGCCAGCGCCTCCTGTCCGTTTGGTCCGACGCGGAACACGTCGACACTGCCCTGTGCGACGTTCACCACATGGAAGAAGCCGCCATCGAAGGCGAGGCCGCGCGCCCCGCCCCCGTTCACGATGGCGGGCGTGGCGTCGAAGCGATGGGCGAGCGTGGCGCTGAGGTTCACCGGCGCCGGCGCGTCGTCGTTGAGCAGTGTCGCCGTGACCGGCGTCCCGACCACCGTGCCGAACGTGGTCTGCACCAGGGAGACGAAGAGGCCCTCGTCAGCCTCGTACACCGCGTCCGGGATGGCCTGCAGTGAGAAGCTGGCCAGGCTCTGCCCCGCGGCGAACTCCACCTGCACGGCGTTGAACGCCCCGACGAGATCAGGGGCGTCGATGGGGTTGACGCCGAACGGAGACACGTGCGCGGTGACCGTGGCGGCACGCAGATCGCTCGCGGGGTCGCGCCGGACGCGGAACACGACGGTGCCGCCCGCGCCAGGCGGTGTGCCCTCGGGCGTCGCGTCGCTCCCGACACGCTCGAGGGTGAACACCGGCGGCGGCGAAACGACGACGATGGCTGTTCCCGCGTGGTCGTCCTCGCCGTTCGCCGTGCCATTGCCAGGCGTGCTGTCGGGGTCGGGCTCGGCCGCCGTTGCCACCTCGGCCGCGAACACACGGTTGCCCACAGCCCCCAGGCCGAAGCGTGCCGTCACCTCCAGCGC
>NZ_JALHPM010000150.1:0-15880 GCF_022842525.1 Luteitalea sp. | reverse complement strand
GAACGAGCAGGGCAAGGCCGCCGCACTCCTCGAGTCCACCCAGCTGGCCCGCCAGGACGTCGCCGGCCGCGTCCAGGCCCTTGCGCACGCCATCAGCGGCATGGACGACGCGACGACCTTGAGCGAGGTGCTGGACGCCCTCAGTGAAGGGCTCGCCGCGCAGACACCCCGCAGCGCCGTCCTCGTGTTCCAGGAGGACCGCGCCCGCGTGTGGCGACGCAGCGGCTTCCCGCAGGACGCGCCCGGCATCGGCGCCGACCTGCACCTGCCCGACCATGCCGACCTCAAGGCCATCCTCGACAGCGCCGCGCCGGCCATGGTCGAGGCGTCCGTGGACGGTCCCGTGCTCGGACTGGCCCCGCTCCCCGACGGGCAGCAGGGGCTGGCCGTCCCGGTGGCCATCGGCGGCCAGTCGGCCGCGCTCGTCTATGCCGATGGCGGCACCGACGCCCAGGCGCTGGTCCCCGGCTGGACCGACGCCGTCGAGATTCTCGCGCGGCACGCCGCCCGCTGCCTCGAAACGCTCACCGCCATGCGCGCCGCCGGCTACGCCCGCACGCAGCGCCCGGATGTGGTCGTGCCGATGCCCCCGCACCTGCGCGTGGTGCAGCGGCCCACACTCGAGACGTCGATGGGCGATGCCATCGAACAAGCCCGGCGCGTGGCGCGGCTACTCGTCTCGGAGATTCGTCTGAATCGCGAGGCGGACGTGATGGAGGGGCGCGCCCACGGCGATCTGGGCACGCGCCTCGGTAGCGACATCGAACGCGCCCGTCGCCAGTACACCCAGCGCGTGCCGGAGGCACTGCCGGGTCGCGAGACGCTGTTCGACGAGGAGATCGTGCGCACGCTGGCCAACGGCGACGCGACACTGCTCAAGACCGGTTCCTAGAGGAGATCGATGCCCAGCCCCGCCCCGCACACGCCGCCTCGTCCCACGCGCCGAGGCGTGTGGCTGGCGACGGCCGGGATGGCTCTCGTCATCTCAGCCGGGTTGATCGGAGGGCCGTGGGCGCCCCGGGTTTCCTACACGCCCCGCGCCGCGGCGCAACTCGCGCCGACGGCGCATCCGCCCGTCCCATCGCGGATCGAAGACGCCTGGCTGGTGCCCGCTGCCGCCGAGCGCCGCCGCATCGCCCAGCAGCCTGGCGTGAGGGCCCTGCGCACCGCCGCGGACGCGGTGCGCGCCAGTCGCTACGACGAGGCAGCCGCCGCGCTGCAGTCGGCCCAGCTGGCCGGGACGCCCCTCGACGCCTACGCCGAGTACTACCGCGCCCTCTCGGATCTCCGCCTCCGTCGTCCAGGGCCCGCGCGCGCCCGCCTGACGGCCCTGCGGACATCGCTCAGCGCCGGTCGCCTTCGCCAGCTCGCCCTGTCGGCCGAGGCCGAAGCGGCCCTCAGCCTGGACGATGCCGCCGGGGCCGCCGCCCTGCTCGAAGATTTGTATCCGGGCCTCACCAGCAATCGCGATGTCGTCCTCGATCAGTGGGCGACCGCGACGCGCGCCGCGGGACGTCCCCAGGACGCTGCTCGGCTGTGGCTCCGGCTCTACTACGAGTTCCCGACCAGTGCGCTCGCCACGTCGGCGCTGCGCCAGGCCAAGACCACGCTGCAGACGGCCGCGGTGGGGACGCCCGACGCCTTTCCGCATGACCTCACACGCGCGGAGGCGCTGCTGGCGGCCGGACGTGCTGCCGATGCCGAGGCCGCGCTGAAGCAGTTGGCCGCGCTGCTGCCCGCAAGCGCCGACGCCGCCGAGGCGCAGGGGCGTCGCGACCGTGTGCAGCTGCGGCTGGCACAGGCGGCGTGCGCGCAGCGCCGGTGCCCGAGTGTGCTGGAGACGCTGACCGACCTGGCGTCGCGCGGCGTCGGGGGCGGCGAGGCGCAGTACTTCGTGGCGTCGGCCCTGCGCGAGCAGGGACGGATGGACGAGTACCGTGCCGCGCTCGACACGTTGGCCGCCATCACCCCGGGCACCAGTGCCGACGCCTGGGTGGAGCGGGCGCTGAACGAACGCGGCACCCAGCTGCTGAAGGCGGATGCGGACGCCGAAGCAGCCGCGGTGTTCCGCCGGCTCTTCGATCGCAATCCCTCGGGCCGTTACGCCGAGCGCGCCGCGTGGAAGTACGGCTGGGCCAGCTATCGGGCCGATCAGTTCGACGAGGCCGTTCGCGTCTTCGAACTCGCGGCGTCGAGCATCCCGCGCGCCAACACCCGGCCGGCGTGGCTGTACTGGGCCGGTCGCGGCCGTGAGCACCTCGGCGATCGCACCGGCGCGACCCAGCGGTTGACGCTCGCCGCCGTCGACTACTTCCACTCCTACTACGGCCGCCTCGCCAACGAGGCGCTGACCCGGCTTGGCGCGCCGCTGCCGAGCGACCGATCGGCCCTGGCGCCAGATGTCGTGGTCGCCTCTGTCGACGGCGGCGACCGCGATGCGACGGTCGACGATCCGATCGAGCCGACGCCCCAGGACGCGACCATGGTCGCCACCGAGCCGCCGCCGAGTGCCGAGCTCATCACCTGGCTCGTGTCGGCCGGCCTGTTCGACGAGGCCGTCGAAGAGATGAAGCACGCGCAGCGGGCCCACGGCCGAACGCCCCGCCTCGACGCGACGCTGGCCTGGGTCTACCGGCAGCAGGGAGAGATTCGCCCGGCCATCAACACGATGCGCCAGGCCTACCCGCAGTACCTGTCGGTGGAGGGCGACGCGCTGCCCCGCGAGATCCAGGAAGTGATCTTTCCGCTGGAGTACGTGCCGCTCATCAAGCGCTACGCGTCGCAGCACGATCTCGATCCGTTCATCGTCGCGGCGCTGATCGGTCAGGAGTCGTCCTACGTCGCCGACGTGCGGTCGCCGGCCAATGCGTGGGGGCTGATGCAGATCCTGCCGACGACCGGACGCCAGCTGGCCCGCGCCGAGGGCGTACCGCGGTTCCGTACGCAGATGCTGACCAATCCGGAGACCAACGTCCGCTTCGGCACGCGCTACTTCGCCACGCTGGTCCGCAATCTCGGCGGCGTGCACTTTGCTCTGGCCGGCTACAACGCCGGCGCCGGACGCGTCATCCGCTGGAAGGCCGAGCGCGGTCCGCTCGAACAGGCCGAGTTCATCGACGACATCCCGTTCCCGGAAACGCAGATGTACGTGAAGAAGATCCTCGGGACGGCCGCCGACTACCGCCGGCTCTACCAGGACGTGCTCGCCGAGTAGCCGTCGCGGCCCTTGCGCCGATGGCGCGGACACGCCACAATCCCGGCGTGTCCCAGACTCTGTCCGCCCCTGCGTCCGTCTGGACGCTGCCTGCCCGGCAGCCCCGCGCGCTGACCATTCAGTTCGCCCTGGTGCTCTGCGCCGCGTGGGCCCTGCCCGCGGTCATCCACCTGCTGGGCCTGCCGGTGCGCCGCCTGCTGCCGATGCACTGGCCGGCCATCCTCGCGGGGCTCGTCTACGGCTGGCGCTCGGGCCTCGTGATCGGCGCGGCGTCGCCGATCGTCAGCTACCTGATCGCCGGCATGCCTCGCCCTGCGGTGCTGCCGTCGATGACGTTCGAACTGGCGGCCTACGGCGCCATCGCCGGGTACTTCGTCGAGGTGCTGCAGCGGGGACGCCTGCAGGCGGCACTGGCGGCGGTCATCGGCGGCCGGGTGGTGTTCCTGGCGGTGATGGTGTTCACGGGTGCCATCTCGACGTCGCTACCGGCCTATCTGCAGGCGGCGATGCTGCCCGGCCTGCTGGCGGCCCTCGCCCAGGTCGTGTTGCTGCCGCTGCTGGCGCATGTCTGGGTGACGCGCGCAGGCGGCCAGGGCGGCGGCCAGGCCGGCGGGTAGGGGCGCTCTACCCCAGGAACATCCGGAACAAGCGCTCCTCGGCGGCGGCGAGCGTCTCCTCCTTCTTGCAGAAGCAGAAGCGCAGGCAGTCTCGGCCGCCGGTGCCCGCACGGTAGAAACTGCTGCCTGGCACCGCTGCCACGCCCACCTCGCTCGCCAGCCATCGCGCCGCACTCGCATCGTCTCTGACGTCGACCGCCGTCCCGCGGCGCCGTGCGCGCGCGAGCGGTTCGCGGATGTCGGTCATCACGTAGTACGCGCCCGCCGGCACGTGCGGGGCGAAGCCGCATCGCTCCAGCATGCCCACGCACCGCTGGCGGCGGCTGTCGTAGTGCGAGGCGAGTGAGGCGAAGTACGCCTCGGGCAGGCGCAGCGCGAAGGCCGCGGCCTCCTGCAGGGGAGCCGGGGCGCCGACCGTCAGGAAGTCGTGCACCTTGCGGATGGCGCCGGCCAGGTGCGGCGGCGCGATGGCCCAGCCGACGCGCCAGCCCGTGACGCTGAACGACTTGGAGAGACTGCTGATCGTCACCGTGCGATCGGCCATGCCCGGCAACGTGCACAGCGGGACGTGCCGTGCCTCGCCGTAGACGATGAACTCGTAGATCTCGTCGGTGATGGCCAGCAGGTCGTGCTCCTGGCAGACCGAGGCGACCAGCGCCAGTTCGTCGCGCCTGAAGACCTTGCCGGTCGGGTTGTGCGGCGAGTTCAGGATGAGCGCGCGCGTCTTCGGCGTGACGGCGGCGCGCAGTTCATCGGGGTCGATCGACCAGTCGGGCTCGTGCAGGCGCACGTAGCGCGGCGTGGCGCCAGACAGGATGGCGTCGGGACCGTAGTTCTCGTAGTACGGCTCGAAGACGATGACCTCGTCGCCGGGATTCACCGTCGCGAGCAACGTGGCGATCATCGCCTCGGTGGATCCGCAGCAGACGGTGACCTGACGGTCCGGCTCGACGGCCACGTCGTAGTGGCGCTGCATGTGTTCGCCAATCGACGTCCGCAGCGACGGCGATCCCCAGGTGACCGCGTACTGGTTGACGTCGTCGGCGACCGCACGCATCGCCGCCGCCTTGACCTCGTCCGGGGCGGGAAAGTCGGGGAAGCCCTGCGACAGGTTGATGGCGCCGTGCGCCAGCGCGACGCGCGTCATCTCGCGGATGACGGACTCGGTGAAGCGTGACGCCTTGTCGGATGGTGTCGGCATTGTGCGTGGGCAGGGCTGGCTCTCCGAGCCGGCCGTCACTGGTATTGTCGTCAACGTGTGGCGAGGTCACGGGCCGTTCGGAGAACGGGTCCTCCCCACGATCCTGTAAATCCGTCGTCGCGCGTCCGACGCGATCAGCGTGATGCCATCGACCTTCTGCAGGGCGGCCACGGCATCCGGCACCTTCGCGACATCGACCACGATGTGCGTGACTCCGGCTCGGCGGAGGGCCTCGACGGCCGAAGGATCCGGAAACCCCTGGAACGCAAGATAGTGATCGACATAGCTCTTCGGTGTGTAGCCCGAGTAGCCGTTGAGCAGCGGACGCCAGTGCGCCGTGGAGGCCTGCACGGCTGCGGCGTTGGCTGCGACCCGTCCGGGTTCGGGGAACGGCAACTCGGCCACCACCGCGTCGGGCGCCTGCGCCAGGGCCGCATACACCGCCGGAATGCCGTCGAAGCGCACGAATGCCATCGGCGCCCGGGCATTCTCCACGTTGACGCCCACCACCGCGAAGATGCCCAGGGCCTGCGCGACACGCCGCGAACGGGCGTCCGTCTGCAGGCGCGTTCTGAGCCACGCAAGGCCGAACGCCGCGAGCACCCCCACGGCCAGCAGTGGCAACAGGGAGAAGCGTGCCACGGCACGGATCCCCTGCAGCAGCGGGATCGCCTCGTAGAGCAGTGCGTACCCCGGCAGCGACGGACCGAAGCTGAGCGCCGCCCCGACGACACCGATGCCGAGCCACATGCGGGCCCGCGCATCGCGCCACGCGAGACCGGTGGCGACCGCCACGAGGGCGAAGACCCAGGGCAGCACACCGGGGAAACCCGCCGAGTTCGCGGCGCGGAAGAGGGACGCGTTCCATGTCTCGAAGTGGAGGCGCGCTCCTGTGGCCACGAAGTTCTGCCACACGCCGGAATAGAGCCGCACTTCATCCACCGACCGCGTCAGGCCCTGGTCGTGCTGCACGCGGTAGTACTGGAACAGGAACGGCGCACACACGACGCCGGCGACGACCGCCGCGACAACGAGCTGCGGCAGTCGTGACCGCAGCCGCGCGCCAGTCCACTCGCCCACGCGCATCAGCGCGCCGACCACCAGCGCCATGGCGGTCATGACGAGCAGATAGCCCGAGCAGAGCATCTGCAGGGCCGTCCAGGCGCCCAGTCGCAGGGCATCGCGCCGCGCGCCGCGACGCAGCACATCGTCGAGCGCCAGCATCGCGAGGGGCAGGAACTCGACGTGCATGGCCTGGATGTGCGCCATGCGTGTGAGGGTGTCGGTGTTGAAGGCCGCGAGGCTGCCCGCCATCAATGCCGCGGGCCAGTCGCCCGTCCAGCGATGCAGCACCAGTGCCGTCGTCCAGCCGGTCAGGGCCAGTCCGATCCAGAGCGTGAGGTTGTAGGCGAGGACCGGTGAGCCACCGAGCCAGAAGACCGGGGCCGAGAACAGCGCGGGCACCATGAGGTGCTCGGAGAAGGCCAGCGTCCGCGGCTCGGGGAAGAAGATGTTGGCGTCGAAGAGTGCCAGCGGGTGCGTGACGAGGGCGTGGGCCACCCAGCCGAGAATCCACTGGTTCAGCAGCCCATCGGCGCTGTCGGTGCGCGAGAGCGTCGCCGGCGCCGTGACCAGCGGCCACGTGTGCGCCAGCGCGAGCAGCACGAAGAACCCTAGCGCGGCGCCCCGACGATCTCGTAGAGCCACACGTCGCCTTCGCTGATGATCGGTCGGACGAACTCCCGGTACTGCTCGAGGCGCTCGCGCAGTCGCTGGCGACTCCGGCCGTCGTAGTAGCGCGAGTGGAAGATGGCGTACTTCGCCTGGTGGCGACCGACCACGATCTGCAGCGACTCCGCGGTGGGGAAGCTGCTGATGCGCACGACCTCGTCGCGGAACCACTGGGGAATGTGATCGCTGTAGCCGTTCACCAGCGGGTGCCAGTGATACGTCGACAGCAGCATGTATCGGGAGTGCCGCGGGAAGTCGCTGCGGATGTACCAGAACGGCAGTTCGACGACGGCGCCGGGGGGCAGGGTGGCGAGTCGGCGATGCGCTTCCGGCGTCGGGGCGGCGTCCTCGAGCCGAATCGGTGCCGTCGTGTACTCCGCGGCGAAGAGGACCGCGACCAGCGAGCCGGCCATCAGTTGCGTGCGGGCGGGGCGTCGCTCCAGCCATGTCTGCAGCGCCACGAGGGCGAGCACGCCGAGCGCGAGGACCACGAGAATGCCGAAGCGTCCTGGCGCCCGCAGGAACGTGAAGACCGGGATCGTGTGGTACAGCACGGTGTACAGGCCGGCCTTCGGCCCGAAGCTGCCCCAGAACGCGATCAGGCCCACGAGCCCGTAGAACGCCGTGGTTTCGCGCCGATGCGCCGGGGCCAGCGGGACATCGTCATCGACCGGGAATCGGGAGTCGGGAATCGGGAGTCGGACATCCGATGACGTGTGGGTGGCGGTCCGGCGCGCTCCCACCCACAGCCCGGCGAGACCGAGCACGGTCAGCAGGAAGCCCGGGAACAGCACCTCGTTCCAGCGCTCCAGCCACGGCAGCATCCAGCGGTGCGCCCATGCCGACGAGGCCAGCCAGGCCTGCCAGTCAGCGGAATACATCGCGGCGTCCTCGAGCAGTCGCGTGAAGCCGAGTTCCTTCTGCACGCGGATGTACGGCAGGAAGAACGGCCCGACGATGCCGACGCTGACGATGGCGCCGAGGCTGATGGCCACCCAGTAGGCGCGGACG
The DNA here is from genome assembly GCF_022842525.1 of Luteitalea sp. Lineage (NCBI taxonomy): Bacteria > Pseudomonadati > Acidobacteriota > Vicinamibacteria > Vicinamibacterales > Vicinamibacteraceae > Luteitalea > Luteitalea sp. Next base: position 8,106 of record NZ_JALHPM010000150.1, on the reverse strand, counting down.
CGCCAGAGACGGCGGGTGTAGCCGTAGAAGAGCGTGCCGAGCCCGACGGTCAGCCCGGCGAAGATGCCGAAGTACGCGCACGCCAGCGCCTGGATGGCCAGCGTGACGCCGAGCCACACGCCCCGGCCCGGTGTCGGCTGCACCAGCACGCGATGGAACGCCTGCAGGGCCAGCGGCAGGCCGAACGTCATCATCAACTGGATGTGCGCCGTGCGCGCGAACAGATACGGGCAGTAGGTGAACGCGACGGCGAACGCCGCGGCGGCCCCGGCCGATGCGCCGAGCGTCTCGGCAAAGCCCCAGGCGAACAGGAAGGCGAGCACCAGGGCGGTCAGGATGGCGCCGTTGTGCGTGGCGTAGGGGTTGCCGCCGGTCGCGACGTGAAACGGCGCGCCGAGCGCACCGGTGACCACGTTGGCCTCGGAGTAGGCGAGCGTGTCGCGATCGGGATGGAAAATGTTGGCCTGGAACAGGGCCGTCGGGTTCGTGGTGAGGGCGTGAGCGACCCAGGTCACGTTCCACACGCTCCATTCGCCATCGCCGAAGTTCAGGCGGGCGGAGCGGTCGAACTTGAGGGCCATCGGCCAGGTCATGGCGACGGCCAGGAGCACCCCCAGCACCAGGCGGCCGCTCCATGTCGCGGCGCGTCCGGACGGCATGGGGGCGTATGGTAGCATGCCGCCCGATGCCCGCCCTGGTGCCGCTGTTGACCGCCGCGGCACTCGCGTTGGCGGGCTGGCTGGCGACGGGGATCGTCACGGTCCGGTCGCTCGACGAGCCCGCGCGCATCGGGCTGCTCGGCGCCCCCGCCACCCTCCTGCTGTTCTTCCTGCCGCTGCTCGCCCTGTCGGCGGTCGGCGCCCGCGCCGCCCGCCCGTGGCGCTCGCTCGCGCGGACGGCCCTCCTCGGGCTGCCGGTGGTGCTGCCCTGGCTGCCGCTGCCGCTGACACCCGCGCTGCTCGTCTGGACGGGCCCCCTGGCCGTCGCCTGGTGGCTCGCCGTGGTTGCGTACGTGTACGCTGACGCATTCGCGGCGCTGGCGAGGCCGATCCAGGGCCTCGTGGCGTCGCCGACGCGCGCGCCGCTGGTCGCCGGCCTCGTCACGGGCGTCGCCCTGGTCGCCACGGCCTGGCACACCGCGCCGCAGCACCCGCGCGGCGATGAGCCCGACTATCTGATCATCGCGCAGAGCCTCTGGCTCGACGGCGATCTCCAGATCGAGAACAACCACACCCGCGCCGACTACGCCGCCTACCACGCCACCGTGTTGCCGCCGAGCTATCTCGCGCGCGGCCACAACGGCGCCATCTACTCCGTCCACGCGCCTGGCCTGCCGGTGCTGCTCGTGCCTGGTGTCGCCCTGGCCGGGTATGGCGGTGCGGTGGCGACGATGGTGCTGCTGGCGATGATCGGTGCGTGGCTGGCGTGGCAGGTCAGCTGGGCGGTCACGCAGGACGTCCACGCCAGCTGGTTGGGCACCCTGGCCACCGTCGGGGGCGCGCCGTTCTTCCTCCACGGGGCGGCCATCTTTCCGGACGCGCCCGCGTCGCTGCTGACGCTGGTCGCCCTCTGGGCGCTTGTCACGACAGGGCCCGATCGGCGTGGCCTGGTGCTGGCCGCCCTCGCCCTCGGGCTGCTGCCGTGGCTGCACACGCGCTATGCCCTGCTGTCGGTCGGGCTCGGCGCGGCGTTCGTCGCAAGGCTGGCATGGCGCCGCGACGTGCGGGCGCTGGTCGCGTTCGTCGCGCCGGCGGCGGTGCTGGCCGTGGCGTGGTTCGGCTTCTTCGTCGCGGTCTACGGCACGCCGAGTCCGTCGGCGCCGTATGGCGCCTACACGCAGATGGCGCTGGCGCACCTGCGCCCCGGGCTCCCGGGCCTGCTGTTCGACCAGCAGTTCGGCCTGCTGGCGAGTGCCCCCGTGCTCCTCGTGGCGCTGGTGTCGCTGCGGCCGGCCGTGCGCCAGGGGGCGCCGCGCATCTGGGGCGTGGCCCTGACGGTGATCGCCCTCGGCCTCGCGTACACGTGTGTCGTCGCCGCGTATCGCATGTGGTGGGGCGGACTCTCGGCGCCCGCCCGCTTCCTCGCGCCGCTGGTGCTGCCGCTGGCGCCGTGGATCGCGCTGGGGTGGCAGTCGCTGCGCACGCGGGCGTCGAGGCACGCCGTCGTCGGGCTGCTGCTGGTGTCCCTGGCGTTCACGGCGCTGCTGGTCGTCGTGGAGCAGGGCGCCCTGGCCTACAACACGCGTGATGGACGAGCGCAGTGGGCCGTGTGGGTGAGTCCGCTGGTCGATCTCGTCGCGGCGCTGCCGGCCGCGCATCGCGACGCCCCGGGCGTGGTCCTGCGCGATGTCGCGATCTGGGCGATCAGCGCGGCAGCCGTGTGGGGGCTGTGGCGGCGCCTCGAACGACGAGGACGGCTCGATGGGTTCGTGTCGCTGCTGAGCGTGGCCGTCGCCGTGCCGGCCGCCTCGACGGCGATCTGGACGGCGCGCGGTGTCTCGGGCCTGGCGCCCGAGCACTCGCAGGTCCGGTACCTGGAGGCCCGCGCGGCAGCGGCGGCCCCGTGGCTCGTCACCATCTCGCCGCCGCCGCGAGGACGGACGCGGGCGTGGTTCGAGATCGACCTCGAGGGGCGTCGCCAGCGGGGAGCGTCGGACTACACGGTGCTGCGGCTCGACCGCCTCCCGGCTGGCCGGTATCGCGTGTGCACCGACGTCACCGGGCCGGGCGCCCGACTCGGCGTGACCCTCGGCGAAGGCCGCGCGACGCGCTTCCTGATGGACCTGGATGCCTCGACGGCCCGCTGCTCCCCGCCCTTCGAACTGGGCCTCCCGGTCGCAGGGCTCGTCGTCAAGGGCTCGCGGGAGGCAGCGGTTGCCCACGGACGCACCTGGCTCGTGGCCGATGCCGTGCGCGTGCCGCCGCGCGCGCGGGTCGCCACACAGGCGGCCCCTCTGGGCGCAGGCGTCTGGTTGTTGCCGGAGACCGGGATCTACGCGGAGCCCGACGGTGCCTGGCTGGCGGGGGACAGCGACGTCACCATCGGCCTGCCCTCATCGGCCCCGGTGGCGGTCTCGCTGCGCGCCGGTGCCGCGGATGTCGTGGTGACGTGGTCGGGGGCGGGCGAGGAGGAGATCCGACTCGCGGCGGGGGAGACGCGCCTGGTGACGCTGCGACCTGAGCAGGGGCGTGTGCGCCTGCGGGCGCGCGGCGGGTTCCGTCCGGCGCAGGTGTCACCCGGCAACGGTGACCAGCGCTACCTGGCGGCGTGGATCGCCACGAGGTAGCGCCGCCTGTGGTCTAGAAGCGGGCCACGCCCATCACGTACAGGCCCTTCATGCGGAAGTCCCCGAAGTCGTTCTCCACCTGATAGCCGAGCGTGAGGCGGCGGTAGCCGCCGGTGACGCCGACGTTGTTGGTGAAGTTGAGCGTCGCGTAGATGTCGAAGTCGTAGTACCGGCCGCTGTAGTCACGGCTGTCGCTCTCCGGCAACCTGAAGCCGGTGAACTCGCCGGTGATCGCCAGGTTCGGCAGCAGGTAGCCGCGACCGACCAGGCCGAGCGCCGGAATCGGCGCCCGCGCCTCGGCGAATTCGCTGACGAGCGGCGAGGCCAGGTCCGCCGACACGTGGGTGTACTTGGCCTCGGCGATGATGCCGAGGAACCCACGGTCGCGGTAGATGAAGTCGTACTCGTACCCGAACCGCCACGCGTCCCACTTCAGCGCGCCCTGCACCGGCAGTCCCACCTGGTAGAGATTGCCGTTGAAGATGATGGATCGGCGGAGCACCGTGTCCACCTCGTACTTGATGGGCACGTACTCGGCGCGGAACTTGTGCTTGCGCGCCGGGCGCAGCACGAGCCGGAAGTCACGAAACGTCTTCTTGGCGGCGTCCAGATCTTCCTGCAGGGAGATATCGCTGCCCGGGATGCCGAACTGCTCGCTCGAGAAGATGATCTCGGGCGTGGGGTTCCAGAGTCCGAAGGCCAGTTCCACGTGGTACTTCTCGCCCGTGGCCGGATCCGGCTGGTTGAACGTCGTGTACTGCGCCGCCGCCGGGCTGGCCGCGAGCAGCAGAAGGGCGCCCGCCGCGCCCAGGCCGTGGAGAATGCGTCGCACCTTCATACCGAGCCCTATCGGACGGACGGACCAGGGACAATAGGGGGGCGTCGAACGGCCGTGCCGGTGCCCGGTGCCCGGCTCCTATAATCATCAGGTGCTTGCCGCCTTGCGCCGGTTGCTGCCGTACCTCGGCCGTTCCCGGCGCCCCATCCTGCTCGGCCTGATGTGCGCCGTCTTCTCCAACCTCTTCACCCTGCTGACGCCGTGGGTGCTGAAGTACGCCGTCGACGACCTCACGCTCGGCGTGACGCGCAGCAAGCTCGGCATCTACTCCGCGGCCCTGCTCGCCATCTCGATGTGCGGCGGTGTGTTCCGCTATGCCATGCGCCGGCTGATCATCGGCGCCTCCCGGCGCGTCGAGTACGACCTGCGCAGCGATTTCTTCGCGCACCTGCAGCGGTTTCCCCGCGAGTACTTCGACAAGGCGCGCACCGGCGACCTCATGTCGCGCGCGTCGGCTGACCTCGGCGCCGTGCGGATGATGGCCGGCCCCGCGGCGATGTACGCCGTGTCCACCAGCGTGCTGGCCGTCGCGGCGGTGGCCATGATGTTCTGGCTGGACGCGCGGTTGACCCTGATGATCGTCACGGGCCTGCCGCTCGTGTCCTTCATGGTCAAGTACTTCGGGCAGGCCATCCACACGCGGTTCGAGCGCATCCAGGCCCAGTTGGCCGAGATCAGCGCGCTCACCCAGGAATCGCTCGCAGGCGTGCGCGTGGTCCGTGCGTACGGGCAGGAAGAGGCCGAACGCCGCAAGTTCCTCGCCGCCAACGACGAATACGTCGCTCGCAACCGGCGCCTGATCCTCCTCCAGGCCTGCTTCTACCCGAGCATGACCTTCGGCTTCGGCCTCGCCATCGTCGGCTTCCTGTACCTCGGTGGACGCGAGGTGATTCGCGGCGAGCTGACCCTCGGCGAGTTCGTCGCCTTCAACGGCTATCTCGGCCAGCTGGCCTGGCCCCTCATCGCGTTCGGCTGGGTCACCAACATGTTCCAGCGCGGCCTCGCCTCGTGGCAGCGGATGCTCGACGTCTTCGACACACCCCCGTCCATCGTCGACCGCCCGTCCGCGCAGCCGATGCCGCAGCCGGTGCGCGGCGACCTGCGCGTGCGCCATCTGACGTTCGCCTACGACAACGGCCCGGTCGTCCTGCACGACATCGACCTCCACGTCCCGGCCGGGTCGACGCTCGCCATCGTCGGCGCGACCGGCAGCGGCAAGTCGTCGCTCGTCCACATGCTCGTGCGCCTCTACGAGCCGCCACCGGGCACGGTGTTCCTGGACGGGCACGACGTGCGCGAGGTGCCGCTCGCCGATCTCCGCCGCGCGATCGCCTTCGTGCCCCAGGAGACGTTCCTGTTCAGTACGACCCTGGAGGAGAACATCGCGTTCGGCGTCGGCACTGAGCCCGGCGAGGAGCGGCTGCGCCGGGTGCAGGACGCCGCGGCCATCGCCAGACTCGACAAGGACGTCGCCCAGTTCGCCGACGGCTACCAGACCCGGGTGGGAGAGCGCGGCCTGACGCTCTCGGGTGGCCAGAAGCAGCGCACCGCCATCGCCCGCGCCCTGATGACCGGCGCCCCGGTCCTGGTGTTCGACGACGCGCTGTCGGCGGTGGACACGTACACCGAGGAAGAGATTCTGGGGAAGCTGCGCACCGTCACGGCCAACCGCACGACGATCATCGTCGCCCACCGCATCTCGGCCGTCCGCCACGCCGATCAGATCATCGTCCTCGAGGCCGGCCGCATCGTCGAACGCGGGCGTCACGAGCAGCTGGCGCTGGCCGCCGGGCCGTACAGCGAACTCGTGCACCAGCAGCAGCTCGAAGCCGAGCTGGCGGTCTCCTGATGTCGACGCCAGACGACGAGATCCTCGGCAAGGCGTACGACGCGCGGTTGATGCGTCGGCTGATCGGCTACCTGCGGCCCTACAAGCTCCGGGCGTGCCTGGCGCTGGTGGCCATCGTCGCCGGGGTGGGCTTCCAGCTGGCCCAGCCGATCCTCGTCAAACGCGCCATCGACCGCCACATCGCGACCGGTGACCTCTCCGGCGTCGGCGTGGTGGCGCTGTTGTACCTCGGCACGCTCGCCGGGGCCTTCCTCGCCGAGTTCATCCAGACGACGACGCTGCAGATGCTGGGGCAGCGGATCATGTACGACATGCGGCGGCAGGTCTTCGACCACCTGCAGCGGCTGGATCTCGCGTACTACGACCGCAATCCGGTCGGCCGGCTGATGACGCGCGTCACGAGTGACGTGGACGCCATCAACGACCTGTTCACCTCGGGCGTCGTCTCGGTGTTCGGCGACGTGCTCTCGCTGCTCGGCATCATCGTCGTCCTGGTCTCGCTCGACTGGCGGCTGGCGTTGCTGACCTTCTGCGTCCTGCCACTCATCCTGATGGTGACGCAGTGGTTCCGCCGCAACGTGCGCGAGTCGTACCGCGAGGTCCGCACGTGGGTGTCGCGCCTGAACGCGTTCCTCCAGGAGAACCTCACCGGCATGACGACGGTGCAGTTGTTCCGGCGCGAGGAGCGTGCCTTCGCGGAGTTCGACCACGTCAACAGCGAGCACCGCGACGCCAACCTGCGGTCCATCTACTACTACGCGGTCTTCTATCCCGCCATCGAACTGGTCGGCGCGCTGTCGACGGCCCTGATCGTGTGGTTCGGCGGCGGGTGGGTGCTGGCCGGCACGCTCACCATCGGCACCCTGGTGGCGTTCCTTCAGTACGCGCAGCGGTTCTTTCGTCCGATCTCGGACATGTCGGAGAAGTTCAACCTGCTGCAGGCGGCGATGGCGTCGTCCGAGCGCCTCTTCGGCCTGATCGACACGCCCGTCAGCATCACGGACGCCTCGCGTCCCCTCGGGGCCGCGTCGGCCGCCAGCCAGCGGCAGGCGGCCCCGACCGAACGGCGCGCGACAGGGGCCGGCCGGATCGTCGTCGACGACGTGTCGTTCGCCTACACGCCTGGCGTCGACGTCCTCAAGCACGTGTCGTTCACGGTGGAGCCCGGCCAGCGCATCGGCATCGTCGGTGCGACGGGATCGGGCAAGAGCACGCTGATCAACCTGCTGCTGCGGTTCTACGACGTCACGAGCGGCCGCATCACGCTCGACGGCACCGATCTGCGTGACCTGCCCCTCGCGGACCTGCGGTCGCACTTCGCGCTCGTGCTGCAGGACGTGTACCTGTTCTCGGGGACCGTGGCCGGCAACATCCGGCTCGGACGCGACGACATCAGCGACGCGCGTGTCCACGCGGCGGCCGAGGCGGTGCATGCCGATGCGTTCATCCGCGAACTCCCGCAGGGCTACGACACCGCGGTGGCCGAGCGCGGTGCCACGCTGTCGGTGGGGCAGAAGCAGCTGCTGTCGTTCGCCCGGGCGCTGGCCTTCGATCCGCAGATCCTCATCCTCGACGAAGCGACGTCCAGCGTCGACACCGAGACCGAGATGTTGATCCGCGATGCGCTCCACGTCCTGATGGAGGGGCGGACGACCATCGCCATCGCCCATCGCCTCTCGACGATCCAGGACATGGATCGTATCCTCGTCCTGCACCGTGGCGAACTGCGCGAGTCGGGCACGCATCAGGAACTGCTCGCGCTGCGGGGCATCTATCATCGCCTGTACGAACTGCAGTACCAGTCGCACGCGCCCGCCAACGTGGGTAGGGCCGGCTCTCCGAGCCGGCCGTCGCCGCTCCCGGAGGGAGTCTGAATGATCGATCTCGGACGCGCGCGCGTGCTGGTGACCGGCGGGGCCGGGTTCATCGGGTCGGCGCTGGTATGGGGGCTGAACGCCCGCGGCACGTCACGCATCGTCATCGCCGATCGCCTCGGGACGAGCGCGAAGTGGAAGAACCTGCGGGCGCTGCATTTCGAAGACTACGTCGAGGCCAGCGACCTGCTGGACCGGCTCGAGTCCGGCCTGCTGGGCGACTTCGACCTCGTCCTGCACATGGGCGCCTGTTCGGCGA
>NZ_JALHPM010000149.1:0-15967 GCF_022842525.1 Luteitalea sp. | reverse complement strand
CGTCGGGTCCGGCGACACCCCCCGCGATCGGCCAGGGCGGCAGGTGACGGGTCACGGGGTCGAGCAGCGCGATGCCCATCGCTTCGACGTCGGCCCGCGACTCAGCTCCCACATCGACCCACAGGTCGTCGGCGGTGGCGATGCGATCGGCGCGGTGCTGTTGCGCGAAATGGCCATTGCTGCGGGCCACGACGCCGGCCAGCGGTCCCGTCGCCGTCAGGATCCGCAGCTGCTGGGCCTCGAACTGCTGATCCCACAGCGGATGGCCCGAACCGCGTCCGATCCGGTGCACGCGCAGGTAGCCGTCGTCGGTGATCTGGGAGATGGCGTACGACGGACGATCGAGGGCGCACGCCACCACGTGGTGTGGCGTGCCCGTGCCCACCGTGGTCACGACGTTGCCCCACGCATCGGCGTGCCAGCCAGGCAGCGCCGCGGCCAGGCTCGGCGCCACACGCGGTTCGTAGCCCGTCGCGGCATCGACGGCGACCCACGACGCGATGGCCTCGAGACTGCGGTCCGAGACCTGCGCCCCTGCGGGGGCCGGACAAGCGGCCCACAGGGCCGACACGAGCACGAGGGCAGCAGCAGTGGGCGGCGATGACGGCATGGCGCGCAGTGTAGCGCCACGCTCGTCAGTTCACGCCACCGACGGCGCCCACACGATGCCGAGAATGGCGGCCAGCGCCAGCACGATCGAGCCGGCCACCAGGCACACCGCCATCGCGCGCCATGGCGTGGGGTAGTCGAGGGCATGCTCCACGGCCACGACGGCAGTGGCCAGCATCCAGAGCCCGGCAACCGTGAAGACGATGGCACTGAGGCCCGGCACGATGGCGAACACCAGCAGCACGCCCGGCGCGGCTGCAAACCCTGTCGTGCGCAACAGCTCGCCGAGGGTGACGCTGGTCACCGACGACGGCAGCACGTGGACCCCGACATGGAAGATCAGCACGCCCCACACGACCCACAGCGCGCACGCCACGACGCCCACGGCCGCCAGCGTCGCCGGATGCACGCCGTACCAGCCACCCGCACCGATTCCCGCGGCCACACTGGCCAGCACGACCGTGGCGGCCGCCTGCATCGTCGTGCCGCGATCGGCTTCGATGCCCTCGTACATGCCGCCATCCAGGGTGGCGGCTCCCATCAGGCGATACAGGTAGAGACCCATGGTCACTCCGTCAGGGCGCCTGCCGTTCCTGGAGGGACTCCAGGTGCCGGACGATGGCGCGGACACGCGCGCGCAGGGCCTCGGGGCCGCCCTGCGCCAGCGACGACGAGAAGGCATCACCCCAGACGGGCATGTCGGAGGGCCCGTGCGAGCCGATGCGCCTGCGCCCGTCGATCGCCTGGGCGACGGCTTCCTCGTTGAAGGTGCCGCCATGGATCCGCGACAGCAGCGTCAGGTTGGTGGGCGGGACGCGGAGGAACTCGACCATCGGGCCATTGCCGCGGCCCGAGAGGCCGTGGCAGCTTGCGCAGTACGAGCGGTACAGCGCCGGCCCATCAGGCTCGGACGATGGGGCCGCCTGGAGGGCAAGCCCGGCGAGGACGACGCCTCCTGCGCAGCTGGCCACCAGCGGGATGCGTCGGACCTGGCGGGGAACTCGGGGCGAACTCGGTGCCGTGGTCACGCCGTTCTCCTTCTCGGGGGCGTCGAGACGACGGATCGGCACGCGCTCCCTGACGACCCGACGACTGCAAGGGGCGAACCAGCGCCGCTCGCGCGTGGAACGGTGCGGATTGGTACGCTCCTGCGATCCAGTGGGGAAAATTCATCGAATCGCGTGGAATCCCGCTGGCGTCCCCGCACGGCCGCCGGGGTTCAGGCGACAATGACAGGATGGCCATGCCCCTTTCGACGATGCCCGGGGCCTGCGGGCGGAGGCACCGGTGAGGCGACGAGACGAGCCGCACAGCACCGAGCCGGTGCTGGCGCGCGAGTTCGTCGCCGATCGCGGCGATGAGCGGCTGCGCCTCGACCAGGCCGTGATGCGTCACCTGGCCGATGAGCCGGGCCTGTCGCGCACGCGAGTGCAGCGCTGGCTCGATGCCGGGCTGATTTCCGTCAACGGCATCGAAGGCCGCCGCGCCTCGTCGTCGCTCCGGCTGGGGGATGCGGTGGTGGTGACGTTGCCGAAGCCGCGGATCCGCAAGGTGCACGCCGCCGAGGCCCTGAATGTGCCGATCCTGTTCGAGGACGAGTGGCTGGTGGTGGTCAACAAGCCCGCCGGCATGGTGAGCCATCCGACCGGGCGGCTGCAGTCGGGCACGCTCTTCAATGCGCTGCTCCACCAGGCCAGGGCGTGGGACGACACCACGTCGCGGCCGGGCCTCGTGCACCGCCTCGACCGCGACACCTCGGGGGTCCTGCTCGTGGCGAAGTCACGGGCCGTCCACGCCAGGGCGGCGCGCATCCTGGCCACCGAGCACGCCACCAAGACCTACCTGGCGGTCGTCCTGGGCCGGCCGCCCGAGGATGCCACCATCACCTACCCGCTGGGCAAGATCTCGGAGAAGCCGCCCCGGGTCGGCGTGGTCGAGGACGGGTGGCCCAGCGTCACGTGGGTGCAACGCCTGCGATCCACCTGGCCGATGCCCGATGGCCTGGCGCTGCTCCAGTGCACGCTCGGCAGCGGCCGCCTGCACCAGATTCGCGCCCACCTGCACGCCGCAGGCTGGCCGGTGGCCGGCGATCCGATCTACCGCAGCGCCAAGGCGGACGCGAAGCTGCCCGAGATGACGCGGGCGCAGGTGGATGCCCTCGACGGCCAGGCACTGCACGCCTGGCGGCTCACCATGCCGCACCCGATGACCGGCGAGATGCTCGACGTCACGGCGCCGGTCCCGCCGCGCCTGCAGGCCCTCGGCGTCAGCCCAGGTGGATCCTGGGACGCCAGTGCGGGTCGGGTTCGATCTGCCGCAACACCTCACGCGTGACCGGCGCGGTGTCGCCTTCGCCGAACGCCATGTACTTCAGCAGGTAGGCGATCGGATTGCCTTCGGTCCAGCCGAAGTAGGCGTGCGGGACGCGGCCCGTGGCGTCGCGCACGTGCAGCAGCAGCGCGGCAATCGCGTTGGGCACGGCAGCACTGCGGCAGCGCAGCACCCGGTAGGGCCCGATCTGCACGCCGCTCACCTCGAGATTGTCGTTGACGAACTCGGACGCATCGCCCGGTTGCACCTCGAGGAAGAACACGTTGTTGAGCGAGTCGATGTGGTGGCTGCTGCGTGCCTCGCGCCACTTGGCGGCGTACTCGGCTTCGACGCCCTTGTCGGGCCGGTTGGCAATCACCCTGACGGTGGGCGCGGTGAGCGCGGCCAGCCAGCCGCCGGCGGCCTCGTCGAAGTGCACGTGCGTGATGCGCAGTTCGGTGCTGCGCAGCACCCGCGAGGTCAACGACGACACGACGATCGCCACGATGAAGAAGCTGGCGATCTTGAGGCCGTCCGGGCGTTCGACGATGTTGACGATGGTGGTGTAGGCAAACACCAGGGTGATGGCGGCAAAGGCCCAGGTGGGGCCCAGGCGTCGCTTCGCGTCGATGGTCGACGCCAGCGCGGCCGACGTCATGAGCACGAGCACGCCCGTGGCATAGGCCCCACCCTGTGCCTCGACGTTGGCCTGGAAGAGCACGGTGACCACGCAGGTCACCAGCAACAGGATCAGCACGAGCGGCCGGGTCGCACGCACCCAGTCGGGGGCCATGCCGTAGCGCGGCAGGTATTTCGGGATCAGCGTCAGCAGTCCCGCCATCGCCGAGGCGCCCGCGAACCACAGGATCGCGATCGTCAGCAGGTCGTAGACGCTGCCGAAGACGTGCCCGAGATCGCGGTGGGCGAGGTAGGCCAGCGCGCGGCCGCGCGCCTCGCCGCCAGGGGCAAAGGCTTCGGCGGGGATGTTGAGCGTCGTCGCGATGCTGCTGGCCAGCAGCAGCACGCTCATGATCAGCGCCGCACTGGTCAGCAGCCGGCCGGTGTTCCGGATGCGGCCCGCCGGCGCCTCCTCGGGTTCGCCCTCGTCGCCGCGCACGAGCGGCATCACCGCAACACCAGTTTCGAACCCCGAGAGCCCCAGGGCCAGTTTCGGGAAGACCACCAGCGCCACCGCGACCATCATCAGCGGGTTGCCGTGCGTGGTGAACAGCGCCGTCCGCCAGTTGGTCAGGTACTCGGGGTGGTGCAGGACGGCCCACAACTCCACCCCCAGCACCACGGCATTGCAGGTCAGGTAGCCGATGACAATCAGCACGGCCAGCCCGATGGCTTCGCGGAACCCCTTCAGGAAGACCGCCCCGAGCAACGTCAGGAGCAGGAGCGTGAGCCACACCGGGTGGTCGAGCCACTCGGGCGCGAACGGGTTGTGGACGATGTGCTCGGTGGCGTCGGCAGCCGACAACGTGATGGTGATGACGAAGTCGGTGGCGGCAAAGCCCAGCAGGACGAGCACGAGGGCCTTGCCCTTCCAGCGGGGCAGGAGCTGCTCGAGCAGCGAGATGCTGCCCTGGCCGTGGGGGCTGAGGGCGGCGATGCGCCGGTAGACGGGCAACGCCCCGAAGAGCGTCAGGACGATGAGCACCAACGTGGCGATCGGCGACAGCACGCCGGCGGCGAGGAAGGCGATGCCAGGCTGGTAGCCGAGGGTCGAGAAGTAGTCGACCCCGGTGAGGCACATGACCTTCCACCAGGGGGCCGTGTGCGCGGTCGCGTGCGGACCGGCGGTCGAGTCGGGGGCGAGGTCGGAGAGCAGCCAGGCCCGGAGGGCAGTCGTGGTCACGAGCAGGAGCGCGTGCGCACGGACTGCGGTCCGGCCGACACGACGAACGTCAACACTACGCCCCTGCCGCCGAGGCGGCAAGAGGGGGAGCGCTCCTGGAGGCCCGGCTCGTCACAGGACTTGCCGCGACCAGCGGCGAGCCAAGTACAATTCGTGTTCCGGCGCGCGCAGCCCGCACTCCAGTCCGGGGCTCGGCGCAGGAGGAGGCCCGCCCCATGTCCGTCAGTGCGTCTGCGCCCGTGATTCCGGTCACCAGGACCTCGTCGCCCCGTCCCCGCCCTGCCGAGGACGCCCTCGGGTTCGGCAAGTACTTCGCCGACCACATGCTCGTCGTGGACTACACGGACGGTCGCGGCTGGCACGACGCCCGCATCGTGCCCTACGGGGCGCTGGAACTCGACCCGGCGGCGTCGGTGCTGCACTACGGGCAGGCGATGTTCGAAGGGCTCAAGGCGTACCGCATGGTCGATGGGCGGATCGCGCTGTTCCGTCCGGACCGCAATGCGCACCGCATGGCGACGGGCGCCGGACGCCTGTCGATTCCCGCCATCGACGAGCAGTTGTTCGTGCAGGGCATCGCGCAACTGGTGGCCACCGACGCCGACTGGGTGCCGTCGGCGCCCGGGACGGCGCTGTACATCCGGCCGACCATCATCGCGACCGAGCCGTTCCTCGGCGTGCGCGCCTCCAAGACGTACACCTTCTTCGTCATCACCGGCCCGGTGGGCGCCTACTACGCCGGGGGGCTGAAGCCCGTGCGCATCTGGGTGGAGCGCGAGCGCGTGCGGGCGGTGAAGGGTGGCATCGGGGCCGCCAAGGCCGCGGCCAACTACGTGGCGAGCCTGCAGGTGGCCGAGGAGGCCCGGCTCCGCGGCTGCGACCAGGTGCTGTGGCTCGACGCCATCGAGCACCGCTACGTCGAGGAGGTCGGCACGATGAACCTGTGCCTGATGATCGACGGCACGCTGGTCACGCCGCCACTCGGCGGCAGCATCCTGCCCGGCATCACGCGTGACACGGTGCTGACAATGGCCGGCGATCTCGGGGTGCCTGTCGAGGAGCGGCTGGTGTCGATCGACGAGGTCCGCGCGGCGCACGCGCAGGGCACCTTGCAGGAAGTCTTCGGTGTGGGCACCGCGGCGGTGGTCTCGGTGGTCGGGACGCTGGCCAGCGAGGACGGCGACCTCGTGATCAACGGCGGCGAGCCGGGCCCGGTGGCCCAGCGGCTCTACGACGCGATCACGCGACTGCAGTACGGGGTCGACCCCGACCCGCGCGGCTGGCGGATGGTCGTCTGAGATGCAGCTGCCGATCTACCAGGTCGACGCCTTCGCCAGTGAGGTGTTCCGCGGCAATCCAGCGGCCGTGTGCCCACTCGAGACCTGGCTGCCGGACGCGACCATGCAGGCGATCGCGGCCGAGAACAACCTCGCCGAGACCGCCTTCTTCGTCGAGACCGGGCCGGCGCAGTATCACTTGCGCTGGTTCACCCCGGAGGTCGAGGTCGACCTCTGCGGGCACGCGACCCTGGCGTCGGCAGCCGTCCTGTTCGAGAAGCGCGGCCAGACCGCCCCTGCCTTGACCTTCGAGACGCGCAGCGGGCCCCTCGTGGTGACGCGCGAGCCCGACGGCTACACCCTGGACCTGCCGGCCCGGCGCGCACGTCCGCTGCCGCCCGACCGCCAGGTCGCGGTGGCCCTCGGCGGCGAACCGGCGGAGTTGTGGCTGGCCCGCGACTGCATGGCCGTCTACACGACGGAGGCCGAGGTGCGCGGCCTGGCGCCCGACATGGCCAAGCTGAAGGCCCTCGGCGTATTCGGCTTCATCGCCACCGCGCCCGCCGACCAGACCCACTCCCCGGGGGTGGACTTCGTCTCGCGGTTCTTCGCGCCGGGCGCCGGCGTCGCCGAAGACCCGGTCACCGGATCGGCACACTGCACCCTGGTGCCGTACTGGGCCGACCGCCTGGCGAAGACCACGCTGGAGGCCCGGCAGGTCTCGAGACGCGGCGGCGCGCTGCGCTGCGTGATCGAAGGCGACCGCGTGCGCATGACGGGCCACGCCGTCTGCTATCTCGAGGGCACGATCACGGTGTAAGTGGGTTCTGCCGTGAGTTCGACATTGCTGGTAAGCTGAGCGGATGCCCACGCCCTCCCGCGTGCACGAGGGGACTGGCGCGCCCTCGTGGCTGCTGCCGCTCCTGCTGGTGCTGTTCTTCCTGTCGGGCTTCTGCGCCCTGATCTACCAGACGCTCTGGCTGCGTCTGCTCTCGCTTATCTTCGGTGTCACCGTCTACGCGGCGAGCACCGTGCTGGCCAGCTTCATGAGCGGCCTCGCCATCGGCAGCCTGATGGCCGGCCTCGTGGCCGAGCGCACCAGACGCCCGCTCCGACTCTTCGGGATCGCCGAACTGCTGGTCGGCATCACGGCCCTGCTCACGCCGTGGGCGCTCGACGCGGTGACGGGGCTGTACATCGACTGGTATCCCTCCCTTGCCGGCAACCTCGGCCAGTTGACCCTCGTCCGGTTCCTGCTGTCGTTCTCGGTGTTGCTGGTGCCGACGGTGCTGATGGGGGCGACGCTGCCGCTGGTGCTGAAGTCGGCGCTCGGCGGCAGCCGCGACGTCGGTCAGAAGATCGGCCTCCTCTACGGCATCAACACGACCGGCGCCATCGTCGGCGCCCTGCTGGCCGGCTTCGTGCTGATTCCGGGGATCGGCGTGCAGGCGGCGTTCCGCCTGGCCGCGGTGATCAATGCCCTGATCGGGATGGCCGCGATCGTGGCGAGCGGGCAGGCGGACAGGGTCGCGTCGACGGGTACGCCGACCGCCAACAGTGACGGCCGGCTCGGAGAGCCGGCCCTACCCACCGTGTCCGCATGGACGCGGCGGACGGTGCTCCTGGTGTTCGGCATCTCGGGGGCCGTCTCACTGGCGCTCGAGGTGCTCTGGTTCCGCGTGCTGGTGATCTTCCTGCGGCCGACGACCTACTCGTTCACGCTGATGCTCGGCACGGTGCTCGCAGGCATCGCCCTCGGCAGCTACCTCGCCTCCCCCATCCTGAAGCGCGGTCGTCACCTGCTCGTGTGGCTCGCGGGCCTCGAACTCGGCATCGCCGTCCTCGCGCTGTCGTCGTTCCAGGGCTTGAGCCTCACCGTCTACTCGATGCAGTGGTTGAGGAGCACGCTGGCCGATTCGCCGGTGCTGGCGTATCTCTCGCCGCTGCTGGTGGCGAGTCTGCTGGCGATCCTGCCCACCGCCCTGCTGTTCGGCATGGCGTTCCCGATCGGGCTACGTGTGTGGGCGGGCGCGGCCACCGACGACGGGCGCGCGGCCAAGCTGGCTGGCGTCTTCTACTCGGTCAACGTGTGTGGCGCCATCGCCGGTGCCGCGGGGGCGGGGTTCGTCCTGATTCCGTCGCTCGGCAGCACGGGGACGCTGCTGGCGCTCGCGTCGGTGACGCTGCTCGGGGCGCTGCTGCTCGTGGTGCCCGTGTGGAAGACCTCGCGCCGCCTCGCCGTGACGATGACCGCCATCGCGCTGGCGGCCTTTGGCACGCTGGCCACCTTCGAAGTGGACCCGTTCGAGGTGGCGCTCACCCACTTCCACCGCAACGAACGCCGCATCTGGCGCGAGGAGGGCGTGCAGACCAGCGTGGCGATCCACGAACGCCGCACGGGGGCCCGCATCCAGGACCGCATGCGCGTGATGTACCTCGACGGCATGCACCAGTCCAACGACATGCGATCGACGGTGTTCGGTCACAGTCGCATCGGCTTCCTGCCCACGGCCCTGCATCCCCATCCGACGCGCGCGCTGGTGGTGGGCCTGGGGGCCGGGACGACGCCCGGGGCCATCGCCGCGTTTCCCGGCGTGCAGGTGGACGTGGTGGAACTGTCGGAGACGGTCGTGCGGGCCGCGCACTACTTCCGCATCCCGAACCAGGGCGTGCTGACGCGTCCGAACGTGCACCTTCGTGTCGACGACGGGCGCAACTTCCTGCTGCTCAGTCCGCCGAAGCAGTACGACATCATCACCGCCGACGTCATCCTGCCGCGCCACGCCGGCGCCGCCAACGTCTACTCCGTCCAGTACTTCGAGCTCGTCAAGCGAGCGCTGAAGGACGACGGCATCGTGCTGCAGTGGAATGGGGGCGATACCGCCACCGAGTACGCGCTGATCCTCCGCACCTTCCGGCAGGTGTTCCCCGACATGACGCTGTGGGGTGACGGCAGCCTGATGATCGGCACCAAGCGGCCCCTCACCGTGGACCTCGATGCCTACCGGCGCAAGCTGGCCGACCCCGCGGTCGCGAAGGTGCTCGCGAGCTACAACCTCGACGCCGAGGACAAGCTGTTGCGGCAGTTCGTCGCCGCGCCGGCGGACGTGCGGGCCCTCGTCGGTGAGGGTCCGGTCACGACCGACGACCACCCGCTGGTCGAGTACTTCCTGTCGCGGCCCCAGGGCGAGGCGCCGATGGACCTCAGCAACACCTATGGCGACGTCAGGCCATTCGTGCGCTCCTCGCTGCCCGTCACGTTCCAGCCGCCGGGCCTCCCCGCGCCCGCCGCCACGCCGCCGGCATCGTCCCTTCTTCGATAGAATCCGTTCCGTGCCTGTCACGCTCGGTCTGACTCGTCTGCTCGCTTCCGGCCGTCTGCACGGCGCCCGCGTCGGTCTCGTCGCCAATCCCTCGTCGGTGGACGCGCGGTTCGTGCACGCCGTGGATCAGGTGAGCAGCGCCGACGGCGTGACCCTCGCGGCGATCTTCGGCCCGCAGCACGGGTTCCACTCGACGCTGCAGGACAACATGATCGAGACGCCGCACGCCGAGGACGCGGCGCGGCGCGTGCCCGTGTACTCGCTCTACAGCGAGACGCGCGAGCCCACCGACGCGATGCTCGAGGGGCTCGACGTCCTCGTGGTGGACCTGCAGGACGTCGGCACGCGGGTCTACACGTTCATCTACACGATGGCCTACTGCCTGAAGGCGGCGGCCCGCAAGGGCATCCCGGTCATCGTGTGCGACCGCCCGAACCCGATCGGCGGGCAGGTGATCGAAGGTCCGCTGCTCGCGCCGGGCTACGAGTCGTTCGTCGGCCTGTACCCGATTGCGCTGCGCCACGGGCTGACGATTGCCGAGCTCGCGCGCCTCTTCAACGAGCAGTTCGGCCTCGGCGCGCAGCTCGAGACGGTGGCCATGGAGGGCTGGGCGCGGGGTGACTGGTGGGACACCACGGGCGTGCCGTGGGTGATGCCCTCGCCGAACATGCCGACGCTCGAGACCGCCATCGTCTATCCGGGCATGGTGCTCTTCGAGGGCACGCTGCTGTCGGAGGGCCGCGGCACGACCAAGCCGTTCGAACTGGTCGGATACCCCGGCGTGGACGCCGAGACGCTGTGCGTCGGGTTGAACGCGCTGGCCCTGCCGGGCGTGCACTTCCGGCCGGCGTACTTCGAGCCGACGTTCCAGAAGCATGCGCGGGTGACGTGCGGCGGCTGCCAGTTGCACGTGACCGACCGCGATCGCTTCCGATCGGTCGATGCGGCCATCGCGCTGCTGTGCGCGTTCCGCGACGCCATGCCCGACCGGACCCTGCCGTGGCGACCGCCGCCGTACGAGTACGAGTACGAGAAGATGCCGATCGACATCCTCGCGGGCTCGGACGGGCTGCGGCGGGCCGTCGACGCCGGTGCGAGCCCGCGCGACGTCAGCGTCACCTGCCGGCTCGATGCCGGGTCCTTCGACGTGATGCGCACGTCGTCGCTGTTGTACTAGTGCTGCGGGTAGGGACGCCTCTCCAAGGCGTCCGTCACCGTCGGTGGTAGGGCCGGCTGTCCCAGCCGGCAGTCACGTTCGTTTCAAGGAGTCACCATGCGTCGTCTGTCCGTGATCGGTACCGTGCTCGCTCTGTCGCTCAGCCTCGCCCCTGCGCTCGTCGCGCAGAATGCCGAAGCCGGCTTCACCTCGTTGTTCGATGGCAAGTCCCTCGCGGGGTGGTCGCTCGTGGGCGGCAAGGGCGAGGGGTACGGCGTCAAGGACGGCGTGCTCTACTGCGCCAAGGGCGGTGGCGGCAAGCTGCTGACCGACAAGCAGTACGCGGACTTCGTGCTGCGCTTCGAGTTCAGGATGCCGCCGGAGGGCTCCAACAACGGGCTCGGGATCCGCGCGCCGCGCGAGGGTGATGCGGCCTACCAGGGGATGGAGCTGCAGATCATCGACGAGGCGGCCGCGCTGTCGGGCAAGTGGGGCAAGCTGAAGGACTCGCAGTACCACGGCAGCGTGTACGACGTCATCGGGGCCAAGCGCGGCGCCATGAAGCCGGCCGGCACCTGGAACGTCCAGGAAGTGACGGCGAAGGGCAAGCGGATCACGGTGGTGCTCAACGGCCAGACGATTCTCGACGCCGACCTCTCGACCGTGACCGATCCCGAGGTCCTCAAGAAGCACCCCGGCCTGCAGCGCACCAGCGGCCACATCGGCTTCCTCGGCCACAACGACTACGTCGAGTTCCGCAACATCCGCATCAAGGAACTGTAAGCGTTCGCCTGCTTACTGCTGGGCCGTCGCGGTGGCCTGGATGCCGAGAAAGGTTTCCAGGCTGCCGTGCAGCGCGTCACTCCCCCAGAGGACGCGGTACACCTCGACCAGACGCTCCCGCGTCACCGCACGCATCGCCAGACGATTGGCCAGCTGCTCGGTCTGCAGGTAGGGGTGGTGCGTGTAGATCCACACATGCCCGAGCTCGTGAGCCAGGGCCGCCTCGACCTGCCCTGATGGCAGTTGCGTGATGAACCCACGCTCGGCCGAGATGGCGAACGCCCCAGGCGCGCTGCGTCGCACCGACACGCGGCGCTCGTCGTGATCGACCAACGCAATCTCGACGGGCGCGTCGATGCCCATCCGCTGTCGCAAGGCGTCCACCATCTGCTGCAGCCTCTGCGTGTGGGCGTGGCGCTCATCCGCCCGCTCCTGCGCCCGCGCCCCTGAGGCGATCGACAGCGTCAGTCCGAGGGCGCAGATCGTACGGACGAGGAAGAACGAGCCATGCGTGTAATTCTTGCGTCCCCCGCGAGCGGGGAGCCGTGCCACGTCACGGTCGCGTTGCCCTGACAAGTCGTCGTCCTGCAGCCATTTGCATGGCTGACCAGAGGCGGGCACGCCGATTGCCTCGATGAATGACGTGCGCCGGAACGTCCGGCCCAGAGTTGTCAACGCGTCAATGAACGACATCAGGAGGCACGTCATGAAGAAGATCAACGCATCGCTCGCATCGCTCGTCGTGATGACCGCCCTCGCCACGCCGGCGCTGGCCATGCAGGCCCCGGTGCCACAGCCGACGCAGCCCGCGCCGACGCAGCCGGCGCCAGGGCAGGACGATGAGCAGAAGCCGAAACTCGACATGAAGATCGAGCAGGCCGAGGAGAAGACGACGGCCACGGGCCGCCTGGTCAGCGTGAGCACCGACGAGATGACGATCGTCATCAAGGGCGCCGATGAACAGGAACACGAGTTCCGCTACACCGACCGGACGGCTGTGGTCGGCGCGCAGGAGCAGATCTCTGGCCTCTCCACCAAGGCGGGATCCCTCGTGACGGTGCACTTCACCCAGGGGACGGGCGACACTCGCATCGCCACCAAGGTGGAGTTCGATCAGAAGAAGTAACGCAGGACCCGCGCCAAGGCGCGACGCCGGCTGGCACGGGCTCCATCTCGCGAGGGGTGGGGCCCGTTCGGCATTATGCGAAGAGGCACGTGACGAAGACAAGCACAGCCGCCACGTTCGCGCCAGGACCTCGTCAGGCCTGCGCGTCTCGCACGATCTGGCGGACGGGGTCGGGCAGCAGCCGCGTGGCGAACTTCCAGCACGTCCCGCAGGCCTCGCAATCGAAGTAGTGAATCGGCATCTGGGGCATCGATGCCGCCTGGGTGCGAAAGGCGCCGGACGCGATCTCGGTGTGGACGTGGACGAGGGCGTCGCCGCAATCGGGGCACTCGAGGGCCGGGGCCGACGTGGGCTCGGACACGACGCTAGCCTCGCGTCTTGGCGATGTCGGGCACGCGACTCGCGTCGTTGGGCACCTCGGGTCGCAGGTGGTGCATCTCGAGGTGTTCGCGCAGCACCTGGAAGGCACGCCGGGGTGTGTCGACGCGATCCATCAGGAGGAGATCGTCCTCGTGAATCGCGCCCCACTCGACCAGCGGCTTGAAGTGCAGGATCTGGTCCCAGTAGTCGGTGCCGTAGAGGATGACCTTGAGTTCCTTCGACAGCTTCTGGGTCTGCACCAGGGTGAGCAGTTCGAAGACCTCGTCGAGGGTGCCGAAGCCTCCGGGGAACACCACCAGCGCCTTGGCCAGGTAGGCGAACCAGAACTTCCGCATGAAGAAGTAGTGGAACTCGAAGTGCAGGCGATCGCTGACGAACGGATTGGGCCCCTGCTCGAAGGGCAGCTTGATGTTGAGCCCGATGCTCTTGCCGCCGGCTTCGTGGGCGCCGCGATTGGCCGCTTCCATGATGCCGGGACCACCGCCCGAGCACACCACGAAGCGGTGCATGTCGGTGTCGAGTTCGGCGGTCCACTCGGTCAGCATGCGGGCCAGCGTGCGGGCATCCTCGTAGTACCTGGCCCATTCGAGCGCCTTCTCGGCCCGCTTGATCTCGGCCTTCGTCGCCCGCAGCTTGGTCGTCGAGCTGCCACGGACCTTGAGCAGCTGCAGCTGACGCCTCGCCTCGGCCCGACTCCGCACG
This sequence comes from Luteitalea sp., assembly GCF_022842525.1. Lineage (NCBI taxonomy): Bacteria > Pseudomonadati > Acidobacteriota > Vicinamibacteria > Vicinamibacterales > Vicinamibacteraceae > Luteitalea > Luteitalea sp. Next base: position 2,439 of record NZ_JALHPM010000149.1, on the reverse strand, counting down.
CGCGCCGACCCGAAGAACACGACCGTGTCCTTGATGCTTTCCTCGGTGAACCGCCGGTGGGGCTCGAGGTACTCCGACAGGATGCGCAGCGGCCGGGCATCGTCGCTGGCGAGGAAGTCGGGGTTGAGGTACGCGAGAGGCTGGCTGCTCATTGGATCGATGGTAGGCCCTGCGGCCGCGCCAGCAGCGTCCTGGCGATGTGCTGGTAGTCCTCGACCGCCCGGTGCAGGTCGGCGATGGCCACCGACTCGTGGTCGGTGTGGGCGACGTGAATCGACCCCGGGCCGTACATCAGCCTGGTGCCCCAGGCGTTGAGCAGGGGCGCGTCGGTCGTGTACCCCACCACTTCCCTGTCGAAGCCGTCGAGGGTGGCCATGTGCAGGCACGGCACGTGGTAGACGTACTCGACGTCGACGAGCGCGCGCACCGGCTCGAGGGCGGCGAGCACGTCCTCGTACGGCGTGACGATGCGGAACAGCAGGTCGGCCGACGCCGCGGGTGGCACCACGTTGGGGGCGAGGCCGCCGCTGATGGCCCCGATGTTCACCTGGGTCGGTCCCAGCACGGTATCGATCGGCAACGACATCCGCCGCACCTGCTCGAGGGCATCGAGCAGCTTCTCGATGGCGGACTCGCCGAGATGCGGGTACCCCGAATGCGCGGCGCGTCCGCTGGCGTGCAGCTTCACCCGCACCACACCCCGATGGCCCAGCGCGAGCTTGCCCTCGGTCGGCTCGCCGTTGACGAGGTAGCGGGTCGCGCCCGTCGACAGCTGGTCGGCGATCATCGCGCCATCGCTGCCGCGCTCCTCGCCGACGAGGAACAGCAGGCCGACGCGTCGCTCCCCGGCGGCGCGCAGCGCCTCGACGGCCGCCAGCTGGCTCACGAGGATGCCCTTGGCGTCGCAGCTGCCACGCCCGTGGATGGATGCGCCGTCGACCCGGCTCGGCGAGAACGGCGGCACGCAGTCCATGTGGGTCGAGAGGACCACCTCCGGCACGCCATCGGTGGCCAGCAGGTTGACGCGGCCGTCGGTCACGGTCTGGCGCGTGACGACGTAGCCGCGGCGCTCCAGTTCCTCGCCGACCATGGCGCACACCACGGCCTCCTGCCCCGTGGTGCTCTCGACGTCCACCAGGCGGCGGGTCAGCGCGACGACGTCTAGCGGATCCATCGTTCGAGCTCGGTCCTGGTGTCGGTGCGGCTGTCGCGGTACTTGACGATGACGGGCGTGGCGAGCGAGAGCTTCCAGTCCACGCCGGGGCCCGCGGTGACGGCGCGCGCGCCCGGCACCACGACGGCCCCCTCCGGGATGACCAGCGGCTGGCCGTTCTCCGGGCGGATGATGCGCTCGTTCGGCAGGTCGTAGACCGGCGTCGATCCGGTCAGGATCGTGCCTGCGGCAATCACGGCCCGGGCCTTGACCACCGCGCCCTCGTAGATGCCCGTGTTACCGCCCACCAGCACATCGTCCTCGATGATCACCGGCAGGGCGCCGACCGGTTCGATGACGCCGCCGATCTGGGCCGCGGCGCTGAGGTGCACGCGCGCGCCGATCTGGGCGCACGACCCGACGAGCGCGTGCGAGTCGATCATCGAGCCCTCCCCCACGTAGGCGCCAATGTTGACGTACATCGGCGGGATGGCGATCACGCCCTTCGCCAGATGCGCGCCATCACGCACGGACGACCCGCCCGGGACGATGCGGACGCCGCTGGTGGACGCAAAGCGCTGCAACGGCAGGGTGTCCTTGTCGAAGAACGGCCACTTGCCGTGATCCATCGACACGTCGACCAGATCGCCAAAGCGGAACCCGAGCAGGATGCCCTGCTTGACCCAGCTGTTGACCACCCACCCGGTGGGCGACGACGGATCGGGCGATGCCGATCGGACGCGGCCCTCCGACAGCGCGACACGGAGGCGCGCGAAGACCTCGCGTCCCTCGTCCTTGGAAGCCTCGGCGCCGGCGGCCCACAGCCGCTCGACGTCCTGGCGCAGGGTCTCGGTACTCATGCGGACGCGGTCTCCGCCAGCAGTCCCAGCTCGAGGGCGATGCGGCGCAGGCTCTGAAGGGTGCCGCTCGTCGGGGCGACCAGCGGCAGGCGATAGACGGGCTCGAGCAATCCGGCCAGCGCCATGACGGCCTTGACGGGGCCGGGGTTGGATTCGAGGAAGTTGGCCTGCAGCAGCGGCAGCAGCCGCTCGTGGATCAGCCGGGCCGCGGCGAAATCCCCGCGCTCGCAGGCCTCGACCATGCGCGCCATGTCGGCCGGCACCTCGTTGCCGGCCACCGAGATGACGCCCTCGCCGCCGAGCGCCATCATCGGCAGCGTCAGCGTGTCGTCGCCCGACAGCACGAGGAACTCCGCCGGCACGCGACGCCGCACGTCGGCCATCTGGAACACGTTGCCCGACGCCTCCTTGATGCCGATGATCTGC
>NZ_JALHPM010000148.1:0-16007 GCF_022842525.1 Luteitalea sp. | reverse complement strand
GCCCTGGCGGCGGTGCTCGTCGCCGCCGGCCTTGCCGCGCCAACCGCGGTGCGCGCGGCGCGGACGGCACGCTTCGTCGTGGCGCCGCCGTCACTGTCCTTGCGCGTCACCCCCGGCGATCAGCGCATCGTCAAGGGGACGCCGCTGTCGATTGCCGCCGTGGTCGACGGCGCGCCGGCCGACCTCGACGTGGTCGCACCGCAACTGGTCGTCGAGGGCGAGGGCGCCCGCGCCGTGGGGGCGTTGACCAAGCGCCCGGACGGCACCTACGCGGTCAGCATTCCGTCGGTCGATCGCAGCTTCCGCTACCGCGTGCGGGCCGGTGCGCTGCGATCGTCGGAGTACCGCGTCGAGGCCCTCGACCGCCCGCGCATCGAAGGGATCGATCTGGCGTACGTCTATCCGTCGTTCTCTGGGCTGGCGCCGCGGCGCGAGACCGACACCGGCGACATCTACGCGCCGGCGGGCACCGCCGTCACCGTGACGGTGCGCGCCTCCAAGGCGTTGCGCGCCGCCGAACTGCGCGCCACCGATGGCGAGGGCGCGCGGGCGCTGCCCCTCGCCGTCGTCGGCGAGAAGCAGGGCGCGGTGACGTTCACGGTGGCGCGCGATGGCGCGTACCGCATCGCCCTCACCGACACCGACGCCATCGACAACGGCGAAGAGACCGAGTACTTCGTGCGCGTGATGGACGACCGTCCCCCCGACGTGCGGATCATCCGGCCGGCCGGTGATCGTGGCGCGACGCGGCTCGAGGAGGTGACGCTCGAGGCCCGTGCCGAGGACGACTACGGCGTGCAGGCGCTCGAACTGGTCTATGCCGTGCGCGGCGGCCCCGAGAAGGTGGTGCCGCTCGGCGGCAATGGGCAGTCGACGTCGGTCAGCGGCAAGCACACGGTGTACCTCGAGGATCTCGACGTGTCCCCGGGAGACTTCGTCAGCTACTACGCTCGCGCCCGCGACATCGGCCGCGGCAAGCGATCGACCGAGGCTCGCAGCGACATCTTCTTCCTCGAGATCAAGCCGACCGCGCAGGAGTTCACGGCCGCGCAGAGCAGCGCGATGGCCGGTGGTGGTGGCGGCGGGGAGATGGACGATCTCGTCGCGGCGCAGAAGGACATCGTGTCGGCCACGTGGAAGCTCGAACGCCGATCGGCGGGCGGCCGTTCGGCCTCGGACATCAGGGCGGTCGGTCGCGCGCAGGCGGAAGTGCGAGACAAGCTCCGCCAGCAGGCCGCGGGTGGCAGCGCTCCCCAGCCGCCACAGCCCCGTCGCCGACGGGGCATCGAGCCCGCGGCGGAGCCGGAGGCCCCGCCGGTGCCGCTGCAGATGGCCGGTGAGGCGATGCAGCGCGCCGTGACGCAGCTCGACAAGCTCGACACGCGCAGCGCGATCACCCACGAGATGGAGGCGCTGAATCAGCTACTGAAGGCGGAAGCGGAGATCCGGCGTCGCCAGCTGGCGCGGCAGCAGCAGGGACAGGGCGGCGGCCGCGGGCGCAGCGGCAACGAGGACCTGTCGGCGCTGTTCGATCAGGAGCTGATGCGGCAGCAGACCAACTACCAGCAGCAGAACAGCGTCGAGTCGCGCCAGGAAGCGACCACGGGCGAGTCGGCGCTGGACAAGATCCGCGACCTGGCGCGCCGGCAGGACGACCTGGCGCGCGAGCAGCAGCAGTTGGCGCGCGAGCGGTCGCAGCTGAGCGCCGAGGAAGCGAAGCGCCGGCTGGACAGGCTGACCCGGGAACAGCAGCGGCTGCAGCAAGAAGCGCAGCAGCTGGCCCAGCAGATGCCGCAGAACGGTCAGCAGCAGAGCCGTCAGTCGCAGCAGGGCCAGCAGGGCGAGCCGCAGCAGGGGCAGCAAGGCCAGCAAGGCCAGCAAGGCCAGCAGGGCCAGCAGGGCCAGCAGGGCCAGCAGGCGTCCGGTGGCGGGCAGTCGCAGGGGGCGGCCTCGTCGGCGTCGCGCGATCGCCTGCGCGAAGCCGCGCAGCAGATGGGGGAGGCGACGTCCCAGTTGCAGCAGCAGTCGCCCGACCAGGCCGCACAGCGTGGGACGCGGTCCGCGCAGGCCCTGCGCGATGCCGAGCGTGCCCTGCAGGCGGGCACACCAGGCGAGCGACAGCGCGCGGCCGGTGACGTGCAGCTCGAGGCGCGTGAGCTCGCCGAGGCGCAGCGGCAGTTGGCGGCCCAGGCCGGCGAGCTGGGGCAGCCGCAGAGCGGCGCGTCGGCCAACGAGCGGCGCCGACAGCTGGCGGGTGAGCAGGGGCGCCTGGCCGATCGGGTGGCCTCGCTCGAACGGCAGGTCCGCGAACTCGCGCGTGGCACGGACCCGGCGAGGGATGCGCTGGGGCAGGCGGCGCGCGAACTGCAGCGCGGCAAGACCGCCGATCAGTTGCAGCAGGCGGCGCGCCAGCTCCGCGAGGGCGGGACGCCGCAGGGCACCGATATCGCGCGTCAGCAGCGAGACGCCGCCCGCGTGCTCGACCGCGTCGCCTCGCTCGCCAGCCAGGCCAGCGGTCGGGGGACCGGCGAGACGCAGGCGCTGTCGGAGCGGCTGTCGGGCACGCGCGACCTGCGCGATCGCCTGAAGTCCCTCGAGGACCGCATCGCAGCGCTGGCCCAGCAGGTCGAGCGTGAGGCACGTGCGGCCACCGGATCGCAGGGGGCGCAGGGCAAGGCGTCCGGGACCGACGGCCAGCAGGGCCCGTCGTCGGCTCGCCAGGCCGGACAGGCCGGCACGCAGCGGGCGTCCCAGTCGGGCAGTGACGGGTCGGCGCAGGGCCAGGGCACCGGAGAGGGCCGCGGCGGCGCCATCGACGAGTTGCGTCAGTTGCAGCAGGAGTACGCCCGGGAACTGCAGGAGGCCTCCCGCATGGTGCAGGGCAGCAACGCCGGCGGGGCGGATCGCGGCGGGCGGATGGCTACGCCGGAGGGGCAGGCGTTGAGTCGGTCGGCGCCGGGAACCGAAGCGTTCAAGCAGGACTTCGCGCGCTGGGATGCGTTGCGCAAGGGCATCGCCAACGCCATGGATCGCTACGAAGCCTCGATCGCCCAGCGCCTCGCCGAGCGCGAAGCCGCCGAACGCGTGCAGGCGCCGCTGCGCGACAAGGTGCCCGATCGCTACACGGAATCCGTCGTCCGCTACTACGAGTCGTTGAGTCGCCGGCCGGAGTCGCGCTGACATTGGACATCCGTTTCGCATACGCCCCACCTGCCTGGGCCTGGGCGCTCGGCGGGATCGCCATCCTGCTGCTCGCCGTCGCGGCCTATCGGCACGCGCGGGGCCGTCTGTCGCCGCCGCGCTGGGCGCTGCTGGTGGCGCTGCGCGCACTCGCGCTGGCCGTTGTCGCGCTGATCCTGCTTCGTCCCGTCCGGATGGAACCCGCGACGGCAGCCACGGGGCGTGCGGTGGCGATCGTCGTCGACGATTCGCGGAGCATGCAGCTGCCGGACGCGCAGGGCGTCGAGTCGCGGTTGCAGCGGGCGCGGCAGCTCGTGGGGGGGCGCCTTCGCCCCTTGCTGCAGGGGGATTTCGACCTTCGGGTGTTCGCGATGTCGGACACCATCCGGGAAGTGCCCTCCGAAGACGCGCTCACCGGCAACGGACGCGGGTCCGACCTGGGCGGGGCCGTGACGGCGATGACCGAGCGGGCGGCGGCGGGCGAGTTCGTCGGGATGGTGCTCATCAGCGACGGGGCGACGTCGACGCCCCTGCCGGCCGCGCTCGGGACGCTGCCGGTGTTCGCCATCGGCGTCGGCGTGTCCGGCACGGCTGTCGATCGCGAAGTGCGCGACGTCTCGGTGAGCGACGTGTCGGTGGTCGACTCGCTCGCGGAGGTGACGGCGCATCTCGTCTCGCATGGCGCACGCGATGTCGCCGACGTCCGCCTGCTGGAGAACGGGCGTCCCATCGAGGTCCGCCAGGTGCGGCTACCGGGCAACAGCCAACCCGTGCGCGAACGCTTTCGCGTGGCACCGGCGCGGACGGCCGCCACCGTCTACACGGTCGAGATCACGGAGGCCTCCGGCGAGCTCACCCCCGTCAACAACCGCGGCACGGTGTTCGTGCCGGCGCCGGGCCGGCCGCATCCGATCCTGATCCTCGAGGGGGCGCCCGGTTTCGAGCACAGCTTCCTGACGCGCACCTTGAAGAACGACACGGGCCTCGACGTCGACGTCATCGTGCGCAAGGGGCGGAGCGATCGCGGCGAGCCGACCTTCTACGTCCAGGGGGCCGCCTCGCGGACGGCCGCGCTGGTGAATGGCTTTCCGCGAACCCGCGAGGAGTTGTTTCGTTATGCCGCGGTCGTGCTCGGCAACGTCGAAGCCGACGTGCTGTCGCGCGATCAGATCGCGATGCTGCTGGCGTTCGTCGAGCAGCGCGGCGGTGGCCTGGCGATCATCGGCGCGCGGTCGTTCGGTGAACGTGGCGTGATCGGCACCGACCTCGGACGCGTGCTCGGCGTCGAGGCGCGCGGCGCCGGCGCCATCAACGCCGCCGCGGCGGCCAGTTCGCGCCAGGGCACGCGCATCGACGTGACCGGCATCGGGCAACAGCACCCGGTGATGCAGCTGGACGCCGGACCGGAGGCCTCCGGTTCTCCCTGGAGCACGCTGCCGTCGCTGGCAGCCGCTGCGGCCGTCGGCCGTACCCGGCCCGGCGCCGAGATCCTCGCGATGGTCTCTGGACCGGCGGGCGAGCCACAGCCCCTGGTCGCCGTGCAGCGCGCGGGCCGCGGACGCACGCTCGTGTTCACCGGTGAGGGCGCGTGGCGGTGGCGGATGGGGCTGCCGTCGAACAACCTCGCCTACGAGACGTTCTGGCGTCAGGCCCTGCGCTGGATTGCCGTCCAGGCCCCGCCACCGGTGGCCGTCGAACTCGATCCGCCCGCGCTCGGCGTGACCGTGCCGGTCTCGGTGCGGGTCGTGTCGCCGACCTTCGAGCCGATCAGCGATGCGGGCGTACAGGTCCGCGTCGAAGAGCCTGGCGGCACCAGCCGCACGATCACGGCCGCGCTCGACCCGGCCGAGCCCGGACTCTATCGGGCCAGCCTGTTGACCCTCGCCTCCGGCGTGCATCGCCTCGATGTCGACGCCACGAGAGCCGGCACCTCGCTCGGCCGCACGAGCCTGCAGGTGTTTGCCGGGGGGAGCGACCCGGAGTTCATCGATCCGCGTCGCAACGACGCCGTGCTGCGACGCGTCGCCGAGTCCACCGGTGGTGCGCTGTTGCGGGCCGACGGGCTCGACGGATTGCCCCAGCGCATCCGCACCGCCGCGGCCTCGCCGACGGCACGGCTCGTCGAACGCGACGTCTGGCACAATGGATGGAGCTTCGTGATCATCTGCGCGCTGCTCGGCACCGAGTGGGCGCTCCGTCGGCGATGGGGACTGCGATGAGCCCTCGGGTCTGGACAACCGCACCGCTCCTGCTCGGCGTGTTGCTGAGCGCCGCTGGCGTGCGTGCGCAGCCGCCTGCGCCGCCCCCGGCACCGCCGCAGACGCGCGTGCTCATCGTCTCGGGCGCGGCCGGCAGCGAGGAGTACGCCGCTCGTCAGAAGAAATGGCGTGAGACGCTCGCCACGCAGCTCAGCACCCGCTTTGCGGTACCCGCAGCGCGGATCGTGGTGCTCGCCGAGCAGGCCGGCGACGGCCTGCAGGCCGCCACGGCCGTCAATCTGCGGCAGGCCCTCGCCACCATTCGCGCCTCGCAGGGCACGGCCGACACGCTGCTCGTCGTGTTGTTCGGCCACGGCACCTTCGATGGCGTGGATGCCAAGTTCAACCTCGTCGGGCCCGACCTCACCTCGTACGAGTGGCGTGAGGCGCTGACGGGCATGCCCGGCCGCCTCGTCTTCGTGCAGACGGCGAGCGCCAGCTTTCCCTTCCTTGCGGCGCTGGCCGCGCCCAATCGTGTCGTCATCACCGCGACCGACTCGCCGCAGCAGAAGTACGACACCGTGTTCGGCGAGCACTTCGTCGCGGCCTTCACGCCCGACGCCGCGGAGGCCGACCTCGACAAGGACGGCCGCATCTCGATGTGGGAAGCCTTCGCTCACGCCGCCGACGCGTCCAAGCGGTACTACCAGCAGCGAGGCCAGCTCTCGGTCGAGCGGGCCCTGCTCGACGACTCCGGCGACGGCATCGGGCGCGACCTGGCCAAGGCGGGCGACGATGGGCTGCTCGCGAGCCGGCTGTTCCTCGACCCGGACCCGGCGACGGCGTCAGGCGATCCCAGCGTGACGTTGCTCATCGGGCGCCGCAACACGCTCGAGACCGAGCTCGACGAACTCCGCCGCAAGAAGGGCTTCATGCCCGAAGACGACTACGCGCGCGAACTCGAGCGCGTCATCGTCGAGATCGCGCGGGTGTCGAGGGACATCCGTCGCCGCATCAGGAGCTGACCATCCCGTGCACGCGCTGACGTCGAGGTCTGCCAGGGAGTGGGGGAGGCTCGCGGCGCGCGTCGTCTGCGCGGCGCTCCTGTCTGTCGCGGCCACCAGTCTCGCCATCGCCCAGGAGCGGCCCAACATCCTCTGGCTGTCGAGCGAGGACAACGGTCCGCAACTCGGTGCGTACGGCGACCGCTTCAGCACGACACCCGCGCTCGACGGCCTGGCGGCCAGGGGCATGCGGTTCACGCGGGCCTGGGCCGCCGCGCCGGTCTGTGCACCGTCACGCACGGCCATCATCACCGGCGTGATGCCGCAGACCACCGGCGGCATGCACATGCGCAGCCAGGTGCCGCTCGGCGCCCCGGTGCGCATGTTCCCGGCGCTGTTGCGCGAGGCCGGCTACTACACCGCCAACAACGTGAAGGAGGACTACAACCATCCGACGACACCGGATGTGTGGAACGACTCCTCGCGCACCGCGCACTGGCGCAACCGTCGGCCAGGCCAGCCATTCTTCGCCGTCTTCAACAGCGTGACGACGCACGAGAGCCAGGTGCGCAAGCGCCCGCACGTCCCCGTGCACGACCCCGCCGCCGTGCGGGTGCCGCCGTTCCATCCCGACACCCCGGAGGTGCGGCAGGACTGGGCGCAGTACTACGACATGCTGTCGGCGATGGATGGCGAGATGGCGGCGCTCCTCGCGCAACTCGACGCCGATGGCCTGGCCGCCTCCACCATCGTGGTCTACTGGGGCGACCACGGCGTGGGCTTGCCGCGTGGCAAGCGGTGGCTCTACCCGGCGGGGCTGGACGTGCCCCTGATCGTGTACGTGCCCGAGCGCTTTCGTGCGCTGGCCCCCGCCGGCTACGCGGCCGGGGCGGCGAGCGACCAGCTCGTGAGCCTGCTCGACCTCGGGCCGTCGATGTTGAGCGCGGCGGGAATCCGGCCCCCCGACTGGATGCAGGGACGCGCGTTCATGGGCGCCTGGCGCGGCGAGCCGCGGGCCTGGCTCGAGGCCGGACGTGATCGGATGGACGAGCGGCTCGACCTGTCGAGGGCCATCCGCGACGATCGGTTCCTCTACATCCGGAACTACCACCCCGAGCGCGCCCAGGGCGAGTTCCTCGCGTACATGTTCGAGACGCCGACCACCCAGGTGTGGAAGGCCCGGCACGATGCCGGACGCCTCGACGCCGTGCAGGAGGCCTTCTGGCGCGAGAAGGCCCCCGAAGAGCTCTACGATCTCGCCGCTGACCCGGACGCCGTGCGCAACCTCGCGACCGAGCCCGCGCAGGCGACGACGCTCGCCCGCTGTCGCGCCGCCTTGCGCGCGCACCTGCTGCGCACGCGCGACCTCGGATTCCTGCCCGAGCCCGACATGCGTCGACGGGGCGGCACTCCGTCGCCGTACGCGCTGGGGCTGGACCGCACCGCGGTGCCGCTGGAACGCATCCTCGACGCCGCCGATCGCGCCACGCGGGGCTCGGCAGCCGACACGCCGACCCTGCGCGCCGGTCTCGTCGACGACGATGCGGCGGTCCGGTACTGGAGTGCGCTGGGCCTGCGCCTGCATGGCCAGGAAGCGGTCCGCGGCAGCGCCACCGATCTGGTGCGGGTGCTCGAAGACAGCGCGCCGGCCCCACGCGTCGCGGCGGCCGATGCCCTGGCCCGCCACGGTGACGAGGCGCAGCGCGATCGGGCGTTGGCCACCCTGCTCGCACTGGCCGACTACCGGCGGGACGGCCATCACGCCGCCATGCTGGCGCTCGATGTTCTCGTCGCGCTGGGCCCGGGGGCCAGCCCGGTGCGTGCCCGCGCGGCGGCGGTGCCCGCACCCGAACGCGACGCACCCTCGCGCGAACGCGAGTACGTGCCGCGCCTGACCAAGACGCTGGCGACCAGTCCCTGACGACGGGCCAGGCTCAGCCGGCGGCCTGGTCCCACCACTCCACGCGCATGCGCTCGGGCCGGCGGAACAGCAGGACCAGCGCCGCGCCAGCGGCGAAGCCGCCCGCATGCGCCCAGAACGCGACGCCGCCCATGTCCTCGGGGCGCACCACCGCCAGCGCGCCGAGGCCACTCAGCAACTGCGTGGCGAACCACACCCCGAGCAGCAGCACCGCCGGCACCTCCACGAGCACGATGAAGACCAGCGTCAGCACCCGTGACTGCGGAAACAGCACGAGGTAGGCCCCGAGCACACCGGCAATCGCGCCGCTCGCGCCGACCATCGGCACCAGCGAATCCGGGTCCACGGCCACTTGCAGCAGGGCGGCCGCCAGTCCGCAGACGAGGTAGAACAGCAGGTAGCGGCCGTGCCCCATCCGATCCTCGACGTTGTCGCCGAAGATCCAGAGGAAGAGCATGTTGCTGCACAGGTGGCCGAGGCCGGCGTGGATGAACAGCGCCGTGGCCACCGACGACAGGGTGAAGCCGGCGGGCGTCACGCCCCACGCGCGGATGAGGCGATCGAAGTCCACGCTGTCGGTCGCTGGCATCCACAGGAACACCAGCACATTGGTGACGATCAGGGCGATCGTGACAAACGGGGTGGTCCGGGACGGGATCACGTCGCGGATGGGGATCACCAAGTCATTGTAGACTCGGGGGTCGGGCGTGGCATCCGGCTGCTCTCCGACGTCCTTTCCCGACTCCGCTCCATGATTTGCTCGAACTGTGGCACCGAAATCGCCGACAAGGCGCTGATTTGCTATCGCTGCGGCAAGGCGACCTTCGAGGCGAAGCGGGCGCCAGCGGCGCCCCCGGCGCGTGGACGGCAGCTGATCCTGGTGGTCGCGATGATCATCCTGATCCTGTCGGCCGTCTTCCTGGGCCAGGTGCAGACCAACACCGTCCCCGAGTGGGTGCGCTACACCGTCATCTCCCTTGCCGCCGTCGTGCTCGCCTGGCGTCTGCTGCAGCGCCGTCGGCGCGGCGGGAGCATCCGCAAGTGAGCGCGCGGCGCACGCGGTGGCTGGCGCACGCCCTGTGCCTCTTCACCGCGTTCCTCGTCTGGAACGGCATCTTCGGCCTGCTCGTCAGCCGCGGCGAGAAGCAGTACCTGCTCGACCAGGCACGGTACGAATTGCGGTTGGGGCCCGAGGCCTCACTCCCGGCGCGCATGCGCGACACCATCCGCGATGGCGCGAAGGAGGCGACACGGTGGGCGGTGGTGGTGTTCGTCCTCGCCTCCGCCGCGGTGTGGGTCGGCGGCCGCGCGGGCAGCCGCGATGAGGCGGGCGAGGGATCGTCGGGCGGCGTGCTCGACGACTGACGCTGGCAAAGGTCAGAAGGGCCAAAAGGGCAAACAGGGCAAAACGACACCACCGAAGATCGAAGGGTGAAGAAGCTCGACGAGCTTCGGAAGGACGAAGACAAAAGGGGCGGCACCTCGACTCGCGAGTGCCGCCCCTTTGTCCTTCCGGGATCTTGAAGTCTTCTATCTTTGATCTTCGGTTGTGTCTTTTTGCCCTGTTCGCCCTTTTTGCCCTTTTACTCTTTGCCGCGCTTCTCCATGGGGATGTAGTCCCGGGTGCGATATCCCGTGTAGATCTGGCGGGGGCGGGCGATCTTCTGGTCGGCGTCCCGGTGCAGCTCGTCCCACTGCGCGACCCAGCCAGCGGTGCGGGGGATGGCGAAGAGCACCGTGAACATCTCGGGGGCGAACCCGAGTGCCTGGTAGATCAGGCCGGAGTAGAAGTCGACGTTGGGGTAGAGCTTGCGCTTGACGAAGTACTCGTCTTCGAGCGCGATCCGTTCGAGCTCGAGGGCGAGGTCGAGGAGCGGGTTGGTCCCGGTGACCTCGAAGACGTCGTAGGCGGCCTTCTTGATGATGCGGGCGCGCGGATCGTAGGACTTGTAGACGCGGTGGCCGAAGCCCATCAGGCGGCCTTCGCCCTTCTTCACCTTCTCGATGAAGGCCGGGACGTTGGCCTTGCTGCCGATCTCGCGCAGCATGGTGAGCACGGCCTCGTTGGCGCCGCCGTGCAGCGGGCCGTACAGCGCGGCCGAGGCCCCCGCCAGCGCCGAGTACGGGTCGACCTCCGAACTGCCGATGGCCCGCATCGCGTTGGTGCCGCAGTTCTGCTCGTGGTCGGCGTGCAGGATGAACAGGATGTCGAGGGCGCGCTCGAGCACCGGGTTCACCTCGAACTTGGCCTCGGTCATCTTGAACAGCATGTTCAGGAAGTTGCCGGCGAAGCTGAGGTTGTTGTCCGGGTAGACGTAGAACTTGCCCGTCGTGTGGCGATACGCGTAGGCCGCGATGGTCGGCGTCTTGGCGATCAGGCGCTTGATGTGCTTGAGGCGCATCTCCGGATCGTGGACCTTCTTGGCGTCCGGATAGAACGTCGAGAGGGCGCCGACGGTGCTCAGGAAGACGCCCATCGGATGCGCGTCGTAGCGGAAGCCGCGCATCAGGTGCTTGATGTTCTCGTGCAGCAGCGTGTGCTTGACGATGCCCTGTTCCCAGTCGTGGAGCTGGGTGGGCGTCGGCAGTTCGCCGAACATCAGCAGGTAGGCGACCTCGAGATAGGTGCTCTTCTCGGCCAGCTGCTCGATGGGGTAGCCGCGGTATTCGAGCTCGCCCTTGTCGCCGTCGATGTAGGTGATGGCGCTCCGGCAGGAGGCGGTGTTGGTGAACGCCGGGTCGTACGTCATCAACCCGAAGTCTTCCTCCGATGCCTTGATCTTGCGGAGGTCCATCGCCTTGATGGTCCCGTCGGTGATCGGCACTTCGTACTGCTTGCCAGTGCGGTTGTCGGTAATCGTGAGCGTGTCAGCCATCGCGTCGCATCAGGGGGCGGAGGCGCCTACAGGTCGGTCGCCTCGGGGTCGTCCGGATCCATGTCTGACGGCTCATCGTCCGCCGGACCCTCGACGCGGTAGTCGCCGTCGAGCCAGTGGGAGAGATCCAGCATCTGGCAGCGCTCACTGCAGAACGGCTGCCAGCGTGGGGCCACTGGCTGTAGGCGACAGTATACACAGAGGTCCGCATCGGGCACGGGTCGATCCTAGCAGTGCGCGGCCTTCGGCGCGCAGTCGTCACGGCCCCACCACGCGGTAGGACGCCCGCGCCTCGTCCTCGGTGCCGAGGCCGCCGCGTGTCCCGCTAGCTGGCGGCGCCGTGGTGCCGGACGTCGCGCCCCGAGACCATGAAAATCACGTCCTCGGCGACGTTGGTGGCATGGTCGGCGATGCGCTCGAGGTGCCGGGCGATCAGAATCAGGTCGAGCGCCGGTTCGATCGTCGACGGCACCGCCTGCATCACCGGCACGAGGTCCACGGAGACCTGGGCCTTCAGCGCGTCCACCTGGTCGTCGGTGTCGAGCACGCGCTCGGCCAGCGGCACCTCGTGCCGGACGTAGGCATCGAGGGCGTCACGCAGCATCTGCTGGGCCAGGTCGGCCATCAGCGGGATGTGGTCCGGCGTCGACACCGGCGGGTGCAGCAGGTAGCGCTGCACCGCCTCGGCGATGTTGACCGCGAGGTCGCCCACCCGTTCGAGGTCGGTGTTGATCTTGACGGCCGCGAGGACCGCCCGCAGATCCATGGCCACCGGCTGGTGCAGGGCCAGCACCCGCACGCAGCGCTGGTCGATCTCGATGTGGAGATCGTTGAGTGGCGGGTCGCTGGCCTGCACGCGCGCCGCCAGTTCCGGGTCCCGCCTCACCAGCGCCGCCGTCACGAGGCGCACCTGCTCCTCGGCGATGCCGCCCATCACGAGCAGCCGTTCCTTCAGCGCGTCGAGGTGCTCCTGCACCTGCGGGACCATCCGCGTCATCGGCTCCATCTCTGCACCCTACCCGAACCGACCCGTGACGTAGTCCTCGGTCAGCCGCTCGCGCGGCGCCGTGAACACGTCCTCGGTGCGGCCGTACTCGACCAGTTGCCCCATCCACAGGAAGGCGGTCGTATCCGACACGCGCGCCGCCTGCTGCATGTTGTGCGTGACGATGACGATCGTGTAGGTCCGCTTGAGGCCGTGAATCAGCTCCTCGATGCGCTGCGTGGCCATCGGGTCGAGCGCGGAGGCCGGCTCGTCCATCAGCAGCACCTCGGGCTGCACGGCCAGGGCGCGCGCGATGCACAGGCGCTGCTGCTGCCCGCCCGCCAGCGTCAGCGCCGGCGCGTGCAGCCGATCGCGGACCTCCTCCCACAGGGCCGCCGCCCGCAGGCTCTCCTCGACCCGTTCCTCGATGTCGCGCCGGTCCCGCACCCCCGTGATGCGCAGTCCGTAGGCGACGTTCTCGAACACCGACTTCGGGAACGGATTGGACTTCTGGAACACCATGCCGACGCGCCGCCGCAACGCCACCACGTCGGTCCCGGCGGCATGAATCGACTCCCCGTCGAGCAGGATGTCGCCCTCGACCCGCGTGCCGGGGATGATGTCGTTCATCCGGTTGATGGCGCGCAGCAGCGTGCTCTTGCCGCAGCCCGACGGGCCGATCAGCGCCGTGACCCGATGCGCCTGCATCGGCAGCGTCACCGTCGTCAGCGCCCGGCGGTCGCCGTACGACACGCTCAACGCCCGCAGGGCGATCTTCGGGCCGACCTCGGCCGCCTCCGCGCTGTGTGGCCCACCCGGCCGCCCGGGATGCTGCGGTCCCATCAGGCGTCCCTCCGTCGCGACGATCGATCCCGCAGCCAGATGGCCACGCTGTTGGTGATCAGCAGCACCACGAGCAGCACCAGGATGCCGGCCGCGGCGTTCTCCCGGAAGCCGGTACCCGGCCGCGCCAGCCACGCGAAGATCTGGATGGGGAGGGCGGTGAACGACGACCACGGCCCATCGGGCACGAACGGCACGTAGGCGAGCGCTCCGATCACGATGAGCGGCGCCGTTTCGCCGACGATGCGCGACACCGCGAGGATGAGGCCGGTGAGCAGGCGGGGCAGGGCATCGGGCAGGACCTGATGCCAGGTCGTCTGCCACTTGGTGGCGCCGAGGGCGAGCGAGGCTTCGCGCAACGACACCGGCACGCTGCGCAGCGCTTCGCGCGTCGTGATGATCACGAGCGGCAGCATGAGCAGCGCCAGCGTCGCCGCACCCGCCACGAGCGAGTGCTCGAGGCGCAGCGCCCGCACGAACAGCCCGAGGCCCAGCAGGCCATAGATGATCGACGGCACCCCGGCGAGGTTGGCGATGTTGATTTCGATCAGGCGGGCCCAGCGGCCGCGACTGCCGTACTCCTCGAGCGCCACCGCGCCGCCCACGCCGACCGGCAGCGCCATCGCGGTCGCCATCACGACCAGCCACACGCTGCCGGCCAGTGCCGGCAGGATGCCCGCCGTGGCGGCGCGCCTCGACGGATAGCCGGTGAGGAAGGCCCACGACACGCGTCCGACGCCGTCATGCACGACATCCCACAGCAGCAGCCCCAACGCCGACAGCGCCAGCACGAGCACGCTCGCGCCCAGCCCGTGGACCAGGCCATCGAGTCGGCGTGCCCCGATCATCGCACCGCCCCCGGCAGGCGGCGCCGCAGCCAGTCCGACGCGAGGTTGAGCCCGAGCGTCCCGGTGAACAGCAGCAACCCGACGGCGAAGATGGCGCGGTACGCGGTCGTGTCCCGCGGCACGTCGCCGAGGCTGACCTGCACGATGAAGGCGGTCATCGTCTCGATCGGCACCAGTGGATTGGCGGTGAGCCGCGGCTGCTGCCCGGCGGCGATGGCCACGATCATGGTTTCGCCGACCGCGCGCGACATCGCCAGGATCACGGCGGCCGACACGCCGGACATCGCCGCCGGGAGCACCACGCCGACGGCCGCCTGCAGGCGCGTGGCGCCGAGGGCGAAGGCGCCCTCGCGCAGGCCCCGTGGCACGGCCGACAGCGCGTCTTCGCACAGCGAGGACACCAGCGGCAGGATCATCAGCCCGAGCACCAGCCCGGGGCCGAGCGCGTTCAGGCCGGCCAGGCCCGGAATCACCGTGCGCAGCCACGGCGTCACGAACAGCAGCGCGAAGTAGCCGTAGACGACGGTGGGGATGCCGGCGAGCACCTCGAGCGCCGGCTTGCCGAACCGCCGGACCGGCGTCGACGCGTACTCGCTGAGGTACACCGCGATCAGCAACCCGGCAGGCACGGCCACCAGCATCGCGATCACCGCCACCAGCAGCGTGCCCGTCACGAGCGGGAGCACGCCGAACTGCGGGTCGTAGAACAGGGGCGTCCAGGTGCGGCCGCCGAGGAACGCGGCGGGCGACACCTCGCCGAAGAACGCGGCCGCTTCCCACACCAGCACCAGCACGATGCCGACGGTGACCAGCACGGACACAGCGGCGCAGGCCCAGAGCGTGCGCTCGATCAGTCCCTCCACGACGCGTCTCGTCCGTGCGGTCATGGCGGATCCAGACCGAGGCGGGCGGCGAGCGTCCGGGCCGGCGCGGCGGCCTCCACGCCATACAGCGACCCGGTCTGCCTCGCGGCCAGGCGCGCGCGAATGGCCGCATGCACGCGATCGTCCAGCGGGACGTAGCCGAGGTCGTTGGCGACATCGCCCACGTGCGTCGCGTAGTACTCCACGAACGCCCGGACGTCGGGGCGTTCCAGCGAGCGCGCATTCACGTACACGAAGACGGGACGCGCCAGCGGCTGGTACTCCCCCGATCGAATCGTGTCGCGGGTCGGCGGCACGGCCGGGCCATCCTCCCGAAGCCGGATGGGCACTGCGCGCAGGTACTCCTGGTTGGCCTCGAAGTAGGCGAAGCCGAAGTACCCGAGGGCGCCGGGGTCGCCGGCCACGCCCTGCACCAGCGTGTTGTCATCCTCGCTGGCGGTGTAGTCGCCGCGACTGTCCCGCGGGGCACCGGTGATCACGCCGGTGAAGTAGTCGAACGTGCCTGAGTCGGCGCCGGCCCCGAACAGATGGATCTCCCGATCCGGGAAGCCCGGGCGCAGCTGTGACCACCGCAGGAGGCGCCCCTGGGCTTCGTGACGCCACAGGCGCCTGAGTTCCTCGACGCCGAGGGCGTCGACCCAGGTGTTGGACGGATGCACCGCCACGGTGATGCCGTCGTAGGCCACCGGCAGTTCGACGAACGCCACACCGGCCGTCCGGCACGCCGCCGCCTCGGCCGGCGCGATCGGTCGTGACGCCGTCGCGACGTCGAGGTTGCCACGGCACAGCCGCCGGAAGCCGCCTCCAGTCCCGGCGACGCCGATCGTCACACGTGTGTCCGGCACCGCGCGGTGGTACTCCTCGGCCATGGCCTCGGTCAGGGGATACACGGTGCTTGAGCCGTCGATGGTGACCACGGCGCGCACGGGCGCCGGCGGGCCGCCGCAGGCCGCCAGCGCCAGGGTCGACACCACGACCAGGCCACAGGCAGGCAGGAGGCGAGACCGGCGCATCGCGCCAGACTACCCGCACCGCGTTTCACGGCTGTTTCGGGCCGAACCGGGACGCAGGGCTGGTGCTAGAGTGGCGAGTCATGGGCGGAACCCACGGCCGTGCCGGCGCCGGGTCGGCGTCCGATCTCGCGACGCTCGTCGAGCGCCGCCTCGAGGCCCTGCGCGTGCACGCCGGGCCCGCCCGCGAGGGCACGGTCGAGGCCGTCCATCAGGCGCGCGTGGCCTCCCGACGCCTCCGGGAAGTGGTCCCGGTGC
>NZ_JALHPM010000147.1:0-16387 GCF_022842525.1 Luteitalea sp. | reverse complement strand
GCGTGCCGCCACAGGCCGCCGTCACCATCACTGCCGCCACCATCGTCGTGATCCAGCCTCGTGCTGCCGTCATGTCCATGGGTCTCCCGGGGCGCCGCCCTCGACACCGTGCTGCGACAGCATACCGGCGCGGACATAATGTCGCCCATGCTCAGCCGTGTCTCCGCCTCCCTCACAGGCCTCGTCCTTGCCGCAGGCGTCGCGTCGGCGCAGGCGCCTGCCGCCCCGACACCGCCCGATCAGTTGCTGCTCAAGGACTACCGGCCGGTCTCCATCTACAAGATTCCCCAGACGCTCGTCGAGAAGGCGAAGTATCCGGTGATCGACGTCCATTCGCACGCCTACGTCCAGACCCCAGAGGCGGTCGCCACGTGGGTGAAGACGATGGACGCGGTGGGCATCGAGAAGACCGTGGTCATGGTGGGGGGCACCGGCAAGCGCCTGGACGATGCGCTGGCGCTGTTCGGGCGGTATCCGGACCGATTCGAGGTGTGGTCCGGCCTCGATCTCAGCGGCGCCGACCAGCCCGGGTTCGCCGCGCGGGTGATCGCCGAACTCGAACGCGGGGCGAAGCTCGGCGTGCGAGGCGTTGGCGAACTGAGCGACAAGGGCCGCGGGTTGCGTGGCTCTGGCGGCATGCACGTGGACGACCCGCGTCTCGATCCCGTGTTCGAGAAGCTGGCCGACCTCGGGCTCCCGGTCAACATCCACGTCGGCGAGGACCAGTGGATGTACGAGGAGATGACCAGCGCCAACGACGGGATGATGAACGCCTTCAAGTGGAAGATCGCGAAGGAACCGGGCGTGCTCGGTCACGACGAGGTCATCGCGACGCTGGCGCGCGCGGTGGCGAAGCACCCGCGCACCACCTTCATCGCCTGTCACTTCGCCAACACGACGGCCGACCTCTCGATGCTCGCGCGCATGCTCGACGCCTCCCCGAACCTCTACGCCGACATCGCCGCGCGCTTCGGCGAGACGTCGCCGATCCCGCGCACGATGCGCAAGTTCTACGAGAAGTATCAGGATCGCCTGCTGTATGGCACCGACATGGGGACGGACGCGGAGATGTACCGCTCCACGTTCCGCATCCTCGAGACCGAGGACGAGCACTTCTATCTGGAGACGCTGCGGCTGTACCACTGGCCGTATCACGGCTTCGGCCTGCCGGACACGATCCTCCGCAAGGTCTATCACGACAACGCCCAGCGCGTGTTGTCGCGATAACCCCCCTGAGAGGACGGAGGAGAGAGGACAGAGGAGTGAGGTATACCTTGCCCCTCCGTCCTACCTCCGTCCTCGTTCCTCTGTCCTCCGTCCTATCCGCCGCGGTCGCGCGCTTCTTTATTCGTAGAGCGCGAACGCGTACAACGTATCGCCGGCGGCGACCAGGATGTGCTGGCGGCCGTCGAGCATGTACGTGATGGCGGCGTTGCTCACGTTGCCGATGCGCGAGTGCCACAACGGCTTGCCGGTCTCGGCATCGTAGGCCACGAAGTTGCCGCCGGCATCGCCGGCGAACACGAGCTTGCCGGCCGTGGTCAGCAGCCCGCCGCCGCCACCGCCACCGAAGCCGCCCGCGGCGCTCGGGTACGGCCGGCGCCACACCACCTTGCCCGTCGTCGGGTCGATGGCCGTCAGGTAGTTGCCCGTCGATCCGACCGAGACCTCCTCCTTGCCGCCGAGGCCCATCGAGCCGCGCGGGTCAGGGTCGGTCAGGTAGTAGATCGCGAAGCCGTTGCGCTCCGACACGTAGAACAGCTTGGTGTCGGGCGAGTAGGCCGGCGGTTCCCAGTTGATCGTGCCGCCGGAGGTCGGCGACGTGATGGCGCCGGGGATCGTCGGGTCCTTGATCGGGTTGCGACGCACGGACCCGCTCTTGTCGACCGTCTTGGCCCAATTGGTCGCCTCGCCGTACTTCGTGGTGACGAGGTGCTCCCCCGTGGTGCGGTCAAGCGTGAAGAAGTAGCCGTTGCGCGCCGCCGTCGACACCAGCTTGCGCATCTTCCCCTTGACCATGCCCTCGAACAGGATCGGCGTCTGCGCCGAGTCCCAGTCGTGCATGTCGTGCGGCGAGGTCTGGAAGGCCCAGGCCATCTTGCCGGTGTCGACATGCACGGCGACGAGCGAGCACGTGTAGAGGTTGTCGCCCTCGCCGCGGCCGGCCGTGTAGGCCGGGATCGGGTTGCCGGTACCGAAGATGTACAGGCGCGTCTCCGGGTCGTAGACGCCGGGCAGCCACGGATGGCCACCGCCGTACTTGGCCGCCTGCAGGCTCTGCCAGGTGTCGAGGCCCGGGTCGCCGTCCTTCATGGGCACAGTGTAGAAGCGCCACTTGATCTCGCCGGTCTCCGGATCGAACGACTGGATGTAGCCAGGCGAGTCGATGTCGTTGCCGGTGCCGAGAATCAGATGGTTGTCCACCACGATCGGCGCCATCGTCGAGAAGTACTGCTGGTCGAAGTCGGCGTGCTCCTTGTGCCAGCGTTCCTTGCCGGTCTTCGCGTCGAGCGAGACGAAGTAGTTGTCCGGCGTGACGAAGTACAGGTAGTCCTTCCAGAGACCGACACCGCGGTTGGCGATCGGCGTGCTGCCCTTGGTCTTCCAGAAGTAGTGCCACAGCTCGCGGCCATCACGGGCGTCCATCGCCCACGCGTTGTCGGGCGTGGTCACGTAGAGCGTGCCGTTGACCATCAGCGGCGTGCCCTTGACGTTGGCTGGCACGGGCGGCAGGCCGTCGGGGCCGGTGCCGCCGACGATGACCGGCGGGCCACCGCCGCCGAAGCGACCGCGGCCCCCGCCAGCACCGGAGCCGGCCGTCAGCCTGGCGGTCCAGGCCAGCGAGAGGCCCTTGACCGTGGTGCGGTCCACCTGCGTCAGCGGGCTGTAGCGCTTGCCCGTGTAATCGCCGGAGTACGTCGGCCAGTCCTCGCCGAGCGGTTTGGTCAGGCGCGCAGGGTCGACCGACGGCGCGGGCGCCGTGGTCGGCGCCGGGCCCTGGCCCGCCAGCACGACCGGCAGCGCGAGAAGAGGCAGTGTCAGCAACAGGCGGTTCGTGCTCATTTCAGCGTCACCAGGTAGGCCGTCACGTTGTGCATGTCGGCATCGGTCAATTCCGTGAGGAGGGCGCGGTGGCCTTCCAGCGGATCCGTGATTTCGACCTTCGGGGTGTCGCCGTGGCGGCGGAACGTGCGCTGCGCGCCGTCCTGCACGATGGTCACGAGGAAATCGTCGAGGCGCAGGAGCGTGCCGGTCGCCTTCTCGCCGGAGGCCAGCGTCACCGTGGCCGTGGTGACGGCCCGAGGCGCGCCGATCGGACGCACGGCACCGCCGCCGCGGGCGAGGGCGCGCCCGCCCGAGACCCACAGGTTCTGCAGTGCCTTGGGCTGGCCGGCCCGCGTGGCGATGCCCTGCAGGTCGCCCGTGGCCGAGTGGCACGACGCGCATTTCGCGGCGAAGTAGGCCTGGCCCGCCTGCGCGTTGCCCACGAGGATGTCCAGCTCGACCTCGCTGCCCGGCGGCGGGTTGCCCTGGCCGCCGATCTTGCTCTGCAGGTCGTGGACGAAGGCGATGACGGCCCGGATGTCTGCGTCGGGCAGCGGGCTGGCGATCATCTGCGTGCCCGGACGCCCGTTCTTGATCACCGGGTACATCAGCTCGCCGGCCTTGTCGTTGAGCGCAAGTTCCGACCGCAGGAGGTTGGGGCCGCCGAGCTGCCCGCCGCGTGCGTCGGCGCCGTGACAGGGCCCGCACGCGCCGGCGAAGATCCCACGGCCGCGCTGGATCACATCGGGATCACCCTTGGGCCGCTGCTGGGCGGGGAAGCGGCCCTGACCGCCCCCGGGACCTCCGGGCCCACCTGGGCCGGCCGGACGCGGCGCCGGGGACTGCGGCGTGGCGGGCTGGCCCGGTGGTGGCGGACCGCCATGCCCCTCGATGACCGGTGGTTGCGCCGGTGCCTGCGACGGCACCTCGCTCGTCGCCCGGACGCTGACCGACAAGGCCATCCCGAGCGCCGCCACGGCGACCCATGCTGAACCTGCTCTCATGTGTGCGTCTCTCCCTGCGCCCGGGCACGGCTGTGCGCGGGCAAGTGTGACTATCGACGCTTGTACGACGCGCGGAGGGTTCGTGTTTCGTGGCGCGCCCCCCGTGCCGGCCCCGTAGAATCAGCGTCATGTTCCGCTGGTGCGTCGTGGCCTGCCTCGTCCTTCCGTCCGTCGCGCTGGCGCAGGAGGCCGCGCCCGATGCGCCGCGGCCCCCCGTTGCGCCCGTCGTGATCGAGACGGTCGACGTCGTCGCGGTCACGCCACTGCATGGCTCGGGAGTGCCGCGCCTGCACATCCCGGCCAACGTCCAGGTCATCCTCGCGACGCCAGGCACACAGGCGCTGACCGACCTCGGCGCCATCCTCACACGCGGCATGGCGCCCCTGCAGGCCAGCGAGCCCCAGGGCGGCACCTTCCAGCCCGACGTCCTCTTTCGCGGTTTCGGCGCCTCCCCCCTGCTCGGCGCGTCCGAAGGCCTGGCCGTGTACCTCGACGGCATGCGCGCCAACGAGCCGTTCGGCGACATCGTCAACTGGGATGCCCTGCCGCCGGGGGCCCTGGCCAGCATCAACGTGATGCCCGGCTCCAATCCGCTGTTCGGCCTCAACGCGCTGGGCGGGGCCGTGTCCGTACGCACGCGTGACGGCTTCTCGGCGCAGGGAGGCCGGATGGCGATCACGGCGGGCGCCTTCGATCGCTATCGCGCCGACGCCGAGATCGGCGGCGCCGGGCGGGGCTGGGCAGGCTTCGCGGCCGGGTCCCTGCTGGACGAGGGCGGGTGGCGCGACGCATCCCCGTCGACGTTGCGGCGCCTCTTCGGCAAGGCCAGCTGGCGCGGTGGGGCCACCGCCCTGGACCTCGGCACCACACTCGCCAGCAACGACCTGCTGGGCAACGGCACCGTGCCCGAACGGCTGCTGGCCGAACGTCGCCGCGCCGTGTTCACGTATCCCGATCGCACCGATCACGACCTCACCGCCGTCACCGCGCGCCTCGACCATCAGCCCTCGTCCACGCTGCGGCTCGAGACGATGGCGTACGTGCGTGACGCCCGGCTGGGCACGCTGAACGGCGACGCTGGCGACGACGATGATGATGACGACGATGGCGATGACGACGACCACGCCGGGGCGGATGACGATGGGGACGAGGGGGCACCGGCGTACGACGCGGCGCTGAACAGGAGTCGCACGCGGAGCCGGTCGGTGGGCGCCACCGCGCAGCTCGTGTCGACGCGGCGCTGGCTCGGGCGCGCCAACCATGGGGTGGTGGGCCTCGGCGTCGATGCGGCGACGAGCGACTTCAGCTTCGAGAGCGAGTTCGGCTTCCTCTCCCCGTCGCGTGAGGCCATCGGCGCCGGCGTCCTCGAGGCCGATGCCGCCGTCGGCCTCGATGCCGACACCCGCACCGTCTCGGCGTTCCTCACCGACACGCTCGATGCGACCTCGCGCGTGCACGTCACCGCCTCGCTGCGCGCCAACCGCACGACCGTGCGGCTGCGGGATCGCCTCGGGACGGATCTCGACGGCGATCACGCCTTCTCGCGCCTCAACCCCGCCGTCGGTGTGACGTGGGATGCCCACGCGGACGTCAATCTCTACGCGTCGTACGCGCAGTCCTCGCGGGTGCCGACACCGGTCGAGCTGACCTGCGCCGATCCGGACGACCCGTGTCGTCTGCCCAACGCCTTCGTGTCCGATCCGCCGCTCGATCAGCCGGTCGCCGGGACCTGGGAGACCGGCGCGAGGGGCGTGCTGCCGCGCGGCAGCTGGTCGGCCTCGATCTTCTCGACGCGCGTCGACGACGACCTAATCTTCGTGAGCAGCGGTCGGCAGCGCGGCGCGGGCCACTTCGAGAACGTCGCCCGCACGCATCGCCGGGGCCTCGAGGCCGGCGGCGAGTGGCGCGCCGGCGTCGTGACGCTGACCGGCACCTACACGTGGCAGCAGGCGATCTTCGGCACGGACGTCTCGGTGCCGAGCCTTTTCCACCCCGAGGCCCAGGAGACGGCCCTGCGGGTGCGTCGTGGCGACGCCTTGCCGGGCATTCCCGCGCATTTGGGGCGCCTGGGCCTCTCCGCGAGACTTGGCAGCGGCCTCGACGTGGCCGCCACCTGGCGAGCGCAGTCGTCGCAGTTCCTGCGTGGTGACGAGGCCAACCTGCTGGATCCCGTGCCGGCCTTCGCGGTGGTCGATGCGCAGGCCCGCTGGCGGGTGGCGCGGCGGCTCACGGTGGTCGGGCAGGTGGTGAATCTGTTCGATGCCGGGTACGCGACCTTCGGCATGCTGGGCAACGCCGGGCTTCTGGGGGCGGCCTACGAAGACGAGCCCCGCTTCGTCAGTCCCGGGGCGCCGCGGGCCGGGTGGATGGGCGTCGAGGTCGGCTTCTGAGCTGTCAGAATCCGACGGGCGCACGGATGGCGACCAGCGGGACCACAGCCGCGCTCACGGTCGCGGGGCGCCCCGCCGATTGTGCGGGCAGCGAATTGCTCCCCGCATGGCCCTGCGCTTTTCTCTTCGCCAGCGTCTGACGCTGATTCTGATCGCTTCGAGTGCGTCCGGCCTCGTCCTCACGGGCGCCGGTCTGGTGGCGTACGACACCACCACGGCGCGCGCGCAGCTGGTGCAGCAGATCGAGGGCGTCACGCACCTGGTGGCGAGCAACACCGATGCGGCCCTGACCTTTGGGGATGCCGACGCCGCCCAGGTGACGCTGTCCTCGCTCGAGGCGCGCGACGACGTGATCGGCGCGGCCCTGTACGGCCGCGATTCGAGCATGGTCGCCGTCCACCGCACGGCCAGCCTGGCGCACCTGCCGCCCACGGCCCCGATGGCGGGAACAGTCGTCGAGGGCGCGACGGTGCGCGTCGTCCGGGACATCTGCAACGAGGGCGGGTGCGTCGGACGCCTGCTCGTCGTGGCGGACCTCCGCCTGCTGCAGGCGCGGTTGCGCGGCATGCTGGCCATCTTCGGTGCCGTCTTCGTCGTGTCTCTGGCCCTGGCGTGGGCGCTCGGGGCGCTGATGCAGCGGCCGGTGATCACGCCCCTTCGCCAGCTCTCGGAGGCCGCCGCCGAGGTGAGTCGGTCGCGCCGCTTCGACGTGGCGCTGCCGGCGGCGACCCGCGGCGACGAGGTCGGCGTCCTGGTCACCGCCTTCAACGACATGGTGCGCGAGATCGGCTCGCTCTACGGCGAGGTCCGGCGCCATCGCGATGGACTCGAACAGACGATCCAGCTGCGCACGTCCGAACTGCGCGAGGCGAAGGAACGCGCGGAAGCGGCCAACCGCTACAAGAGCGAGTTCCTCGCCAACATGAGCCACGAGATCCGCACGCCGATGAACGGCGTGCTGGGCATGACCGAGCTCGCGCTCGAGACCGATCTCGCGCCCCTGCAACGCGACTACGTCGAGACCATCCGGCGGTCGGCCGAGTCGCTGCTGTCGGTGATCGACGACGTGCTCGACTTCTCGAAGATCGAGGCCGGTCGCCTCGACGTCGAGGTCGTGCCCTTCACGCTGTCCGCGGCCGTGGACGATGCGCTCGGGGCCCTGGCGGTGCGGGCCCATCAGCGCGGGCTCGACCTGGTGTGCGATCCCGCCCCCGGGCTGCCCGACATCATCCTGGGCGACCAGGGACGTCTGCGCCAGGTGCTCATCAATCTCCTCGGCAACGCCATCAAGTTCACGATGGCGGGGTCGGTCCAGTTGCAGGTGCGTCTGGGAACGGGGGCCGTGGGGGACGCCCGGCTCTGCTTCGCGGTCAAGGACACGGGCGTCGGCATCCCACCGGACCGCCAGCAGGCCATCTTCGAAGCCTTCACGCAGGCCGATGGCTCGACCACGCGCGTCTTCGGTGGCACGGGACTCGGCCTCACGATCTCGGCGCGGCTGGTGTCGCTGATGGGCGGCGCGCTCTCGGTGGAGAGTGTGGAAGGGCACGGCAGCACGTTCTCGTTCGACCTGCCCCTGCTGGTGGCACCAGGACTGCCGCGGACCCATGACCTGCCGGCCACCACGTTCGCCGGGCGCCGCATCGTCGTCATCGACCGGCAGGACGCCTCGCGCGACGTGCTGGCGCGCTGGTTGCGCGGCTGGGGGGCCGACGTCGCCGTGGGGCCCACGGTGGACGAGGCGGGGACGCTGCTGGAGGGGGTGGCCTGCGTCTTCGTGGATGGCCAGACCCTCGAGGATCCGCGGTGGCATCGCCGGGCCGCCGCCGACGTGGAGGGCTGCGTGGTGGGCATGCTGACCACGGCCGATGTTCCGCGTGCCAGCGGCGCGGCGCCGACCAGCACGCTGGTGAAGCCGCTGCGGCGGGCGGCGGTGGCGGCGGCAGTCAGCGCCATGCTGGATGCCGCACGCACGCGCCCGCATGACCCGGAGCGGACGGTGGTGCCCGCACGTGAGGCGCTACCGCCCCTGGTGCGCGTGCTCGTCGCCGAAGACAATGTCGTCAATCAGCGGGTCGTGCAGGGCATGTTGCGGGCGCGGTCGTGCGAGGTGATTGTGGCCAACAACGGGCGCGAGGCCGTCGACGCCTGGCAGCGGAGCATCTTCGACGTCGTGTTCATGGACGTGCAGATGCCCGAGATGGATGGCTTCGAAGCCGTGGCGGCCATCCGCGCCGCCGAACGGACGTCCGGGCGTCCGCGCGTGCCGATCGTGGCGCTGACCGCCCACGCCATGACCGGCGACCCGGAGCGCTGCCTCGCGGCCGGCATGGATGGCTACCTGTCGAAGCCCCTGCGTCGAGGGGCCCTGGACGAGGAGATGCAGCGCCTCGGCCTCGATCTGGCCGGCATGGCGGAGGCCCGGTCGCGTCCGGCCTGAGGACGCGCCGCCATCTGCTATCGTGAAGCCGCGCATGCGTCCCCTGCCCAGTCTCGACGCCCTCGATGCCGCGCTGGCAACAGCGCACACCCAGCCCATCCTGCTCTTCAAGCACAGCGAGACCTGCGGACTGAGCTTGCAGGCCAATGCGGAGATGGAGGCCTTCGTCGCGGACGCCGGCCATGGGGTGCCGGTCTACCTCGTGTCGGTGCAGCGTGGCCGCCCGGTGTCCAACGCCATCGCCGAGCGCCTCGGCGTGCGCCATGCGTCGCCGCAGTTGCTGCTCGTCCGTGACGGCGCCGTGCTCTGGCACACGTCGCACCTCGCGATCACGGTGGACGCCATCCGCGCGGCCCTCGAACGCTTCACGCTGACCGCCCGCTAGAAGCCCTTCTGGCGCCCCTCCGGCGTGTCGCGGAGCGCATCCTCCAGCTGCCGCTGGCTCCAGTTGTTCTTCAGCACTTCGTTGACCCACGGACGCGCCGCGGGATCGGGATCCCGCTGCAGGACGCGACGATACGCCTGCCGCACCATGTTCTCGGCCTGCTGGTAGGTGTAGCGGCTGCCGCTGCCGTTGTTGTGGTTCGAGCCACCCCAGTGCGAGCCGCCGCCGTACGCGCCACCGTAGCCGCCGTTGTAGCCGCCACCCCCGCCGTAGCCGCCGTTGTAGCCGCCGTTGTGCCCGGCGCCGCCGCCCCAGTTGCCACCGCCGCCGTACGCCCCGCCATAGTTGCCGCCGTAATTGCCGCCGTAGCGGCGCTCGTAGACGGCGTAGGACGTCAGGCGATCGTTGAAGCCCGAGTAGCGCAGGTCACGGACGCTCGACGTGAAGCGGCGCGACTGTCCACGCATGTTCGGGTCGCGGAAGATTTCGACCTCGGCATTGCCGAACAGACGAATCGACGAAATCTCGTCGTTGATGCCGCTGCTGACGCGCGGGTTGCTGTCGCCGGCGCTCGTGCAGAAGTAGCGCCCGCCGTAGTTGATGTCCTCGTAGAAGCAGGCGCCCGCGCGAGGATAGGCACCGCGCCCCCAGAACTGTGCCGAGGCACTGGACGCGACCGTGAGGACGGCCACGCCGGCAAGGATGACGCTCGAAAGAATCCGCATGGTGGCGCTCCTACGACTTGGCATCCGACTTGGCGTCGGCCGCCGGTGCCGCGGCGGGCGGGGCGGGAGGCATCAGGGCGTTGTCCATGTCGCGCGACACGAGCCACTTGCCATCGGTTCCCTTGACGTAGACCACCATGTAGCGGCCTTCGGAGGTGGCCGGCGGCGCACCGGCCTTCGGGGTCACCGTCACCGTGTACGTGCCGCGATCGAGGCCGACGGTGCCGAGCGTCCGCGTCTCTTCCGACGTCAGCGTCGTCTTCACCGCCACCTGCTCGAACATGCCCGTCAGGCTGGCGACGATGGCCTCGCGTCCCTTCAGGCTGGGCTGGTTGTTCGACTCCGAGATGGCATCCGGCGTGTAGAGATTGCCGATGGCCGTCGCGTCACCGGCCTCGTAGGCGGCCATGAACGCCTGGCGGGCGGCGTTGAGGGCCGCGATGTCTTCGGGGGCATCCTGCACGGGGGCCACCGGCGCGGCCGGGGGCGCCGGCTGCTGGGCGCAGCCGACAACGGTCAGTGCGCCGACGAGCGCGAGGGACAGGGCGTACGGTCGGAACATGGGATCTCCTGAAGAAGAGCCTGAGATGGCTGACCCCAGACTATGCCCGGGGAGACCTGGGGCACGTCAATCTCTCTTTGGCACAACCCTCGCGTCCGCATGATTCAATGCGGCATGCACAGGTTTCAGGCCATCGCCTTGCTGATCATCGCCGGGCTCGTCGCGATCGTCGAGGCGCAGACGCCGACGCTGCCCATCCACGACGCTCGACGGGCGTCAGACACCATCCGGGTCGACGGGAAGCTGGATGAAGTGTCGTGGGCGCTGCTGCCGCGCGTCGGCGAGTTCCGGCTGATCACGGATCCGGCGCGGCGTCCCGCCCATCCCACTGAGGCGGCCGTGACCTGGGACGACACGCATCTCTACGTCGCGTTTGCCTGCACCGGTCGCGAGGCGTGGGCCCGTCACACCGCCCGCGACGATCGCCTGTGGGAAGAAGAGGTGGTCGAAGTGTTCCTCGATCCCGATGGCGACGGCCGGCAGTACGCGGAGCTCGAGGTCAGTCCCACCAACGTCGTGGTCGATCTGCTGATCCCCGCGCCGAGGGCCGGTGGCGGCGACGCGCGCCGCTGGGACATCGCGGGGCTGCAGACGGCGGTCACGCGGCATGCAGCCGGATGGGTGGCCGAGATCGCGATCCCATGGGCGTCGCTGACGGCAGCAGGCGTCTCGGCGGCGCCACGCCCGGGCGACCAGTGGCGCGTCGGGCTCTATCGCATCACGCGCCCTGGCGGCGTGGCCAAGGCCGCCCGGATCGACGCGCTCGTCGAGGAGCGCCGCTCGGCCGACGACGCGCGCAGGACGGCTATCGATCACACCCTGCAGGACCTGCGGGCCGATGACGAGTACGCGGCCTGGTCGCTGACGCGCACCGAACGGGGCTTCCACGACCCCGAACGCTTCGGCCTCCTGCGGTTCATCGAGTTCTGACGATGAGCGGACGCCTCGGCGAGGCGTCCCTCCCATTCCGTCGCGGTCGGCGAGGCGTCCCTGTCATCGGACGCCCATGCGATAGTGACGCGTGGATTTGTGGCAAGCGATCGTCCTCGGGCTCGTCGAGGGCCTCACCGAGTTCCTCCCCGTCAGTTCGACCGGACACCTGCTGGTGGCGCAGCGCCTCATGGGCATCGAGGCAGATGCGGCGGCCAATGCGTACGCCATCGCCATCCAGGGCGGAGCCATCGCCGCCGTCCTCGTCCTCTACCGGCACCGCATCGTCCAGCTGGTGCGCGGGTTGCTCGGGCGTGACCCGGCGGGGCTGGCGCTCGCGCTCGCGCTGCTGGTGGCCTTCATCCCCGCAGCAATCGCCGGTCTGGCCTTCGACGATCTGATCGAGGGCTACCTGTTCGGGCCGATGCCGGTGGCGGCGGCGTGGGCCGTGGGCGGCGTGCTGATGCTGGCGGTGTCGTCGCGGCTGCCGCCCGGTGGCACGACGCTGGCGCACGTGCCGCTGCGCGCGGCGCTGATCATCGGCGTCTGCCAGTGTGCGGCGCTGTGGCCCGGCGTGAGCCGCAGCCTGGCCACGATCCTCGGGGGCGTCGCGGTGGGGCTGTCGCTGGCCGGCGCCGTCGAGTTCTCGTTCCTGCTCGGGTTGCTCACGCTCGGGGCGGCCACCGCCTACAAGGGCCTGGACAGCGGCGCGGTCATGCTCGAGGCGTACGGCCCTGGCGTGCTGCTGGCGGGCTTCGTCGCCGCGTGGGTCTCGGCCATGGCCTCCGTGGCCTGGATGGTGGCCTGGCTCCAGCATCGGCGACTCGCGGTCTTCGGCTGGTGGCGAATCGCCGCGGCCGCCGTCGTCGTCGCGCTGGTGATGACGGGGAGGCTCTAGTCCAGGCTCAAGGCTCGAGGCTCAGGGCTCAGAAACGAAGGCTGAGGGCTCAGGGCTCAGGGCTCAACACGAAGGCCCAAGGCCCACGCCCCAGGGCCCACGCCCCACGGGATACGGTCAGTCGTGCAGCACGACGCTGAGGAGCGCGCTGTTCACCTTGAGGGGGCCGCCGCTGTACTCGATGAAGCCGAGTCGTCGGAACTTGTTCATGAAGAAGTTCACGCGCGACCGGGTGGTGCCGACCATCTCCGCGAGCGTCTCCTGCGAGAGCTTGGGCAGCAGGTGTGTCGTGCCCTCGTTGCCGTAGCGGGCCAGCAGCAGCAGCGTCCGCGCCAGCCGCTTCTCGCTCGAGTTGAACAGGTGATCGACCAGGTCCTCCTCGATGCGGATGTTGCGGGCCAGCATGTGGCCGAGGAAGTGATCGGAGAAGGCCGGATGATCGTGCAGCAGGCGCTGCATGTCCGCCTTCGTGATGCGGAGCAGCTGCGCGGGCGCGACGGCCTTGGCCGACCCCATGCGGCGCTTCTGGCCGGCAAGACAGCCCTCGCCGAGGAAGTCGCCGGGGCCGAGCATCGCCACCACGGCCTCCTTGCCGGCGGGGGAGAGCACCACCAGGGTCACGTCCCCCTCGAGCAGGAGGTACACGCTGTTGGCATCTGCCCCTTGCGAGAAAATCGTCGATCCGGTCGCGCAGCGCACCGTGCGCGTCGTGACGCCCGAGGCCTTCAGGAAGGCGGGCACGTCGAAGGGCAGCGGAGCCGGAACGGCGCGGGGCCGCGGAGCTGGCATCTCTCGCATCATCCCATGTCAGCCACGGCAGAGCTGGCCATGGCCCTGTGCAATGGAGCACAGCCCAGCCGGACGAGCGGGCGTACCGTGAGACATGACCATTCCCACGACTCCCCAGCCCGTCGAGGTTCCGTCCACCGTTACGCCCATCGGCGACGACCGCTGGTCCCGCTGGGCCGCCACCGGTGCCGAGCACGACCGCAACATGCATCGCCGCACGGTGATGATTGCCGGCATCGTCGGCGCCAGCCTCGCGGTGTGGGCCGTCATGGCGCTCGTCATGCGCTAGGCGTGCCAGGCGTCGCGCGTCCCGGTCAGGCGTCGCGGACGTCGAGCAGCACGAGCGCCGACGGACTGCCTACTGGCGTGTACTGTCCCGTGAACGCCAGCCGGCCCGTCCGGCGATCGATGCGGAACGTGGTGATGTTGTCCGCGCGCTGGTTGCACGCGTAGAGGAAGCGTCCGTCCGGGTCGATCGTGAAGCTGCGCGGATAGCTGCCGCGCGTCTGCTCGGCGGCCACGAATGTCAAGGCGCCCTCGCGGCCGACGGCGAAGATGCCGATGCTGTCGTGCAGGCGATTGCCGGCGTAGACGAAGCGTCCATCGCTCGAGACCGCGATGCCCGAGCAGAAGTTGCTGCCGGCGTACCCCGGCGGCAGGCTCGAGATCGTCTGCCGCGGCGCCAGGCGGCCCACCGATCCGTCGTACTCGAACTGCACGATCGTCGAGCCCTCTTCCTGGATCGCGTAGCACCACGGCCGGTCCGGATGGAACGCGAAGTGGCGCGGGCCGTCCCCTGGCGGCAGCGCCACCGACGGTGGATCCGCGGGCGTCAGCCGCCCGGTCGCGACATCGAAGGCCCAGACGAAGATGCGGTCGAGGCCCAGGTCGGGCGCCAGCACGAATCGACCGGCAGGGTCGGTCCGAATCATGTGCACGTGCGGGCGGTCGTGCCCGCTGAACGCGAAGCTGCCCGGCGGCGCATGCGTGGCACGCGCCGGCCCGACGACGCCGCTGGTCTTGTGCACGTCGGTGGCCGCCCCGAGCTGGCCGTCGGCGAGAATCGGCAGGACCGCCACCGACCCGCCGCCGTAGTTGGCCACGAGCAGATGCCGCCCGGCGGGGTGCACGAAGGCGTCCGTCGGCCCGGTGCCCCCGCAGGCCACCGTGTTGAGGCGCGTGAGCTGCCCGGTCCGGCGATCGACGGCGAAGGCGGTGACGGTGCCCGACGCGCCGTCGTCCACGACATCGGTGGCGTTGGTCGAGTACAGATGCGTGCCCGCGGCATCGACGGCGATCGCACTGGGGCTCGTGTGATGCTCTCTCACCCCGATCGGCGTGAGCGCGCCGGTGCGTCGATCGACGCGAAAGATGTGGATGCCTTGCCCGTTGGCCCCAGGCGGGGTGCCCGCGGCCGACGGATCCCCGGGCGGGGCGCTGTAGGTCCCCACGTACGCGAACCGCTGGCCACCCTCGACCGCAGGCGGCGCGTCCTCGAGGCGCTCGACGCCCGGTGTCACGGCGGGGGCCACCGCAGCCAGCCCCGTGGCGCTCTTCACGAACGATCGACGAGTCAGGGTGCTGGTGGTGAGAGTCCTGCCGGACGGCGGGCGCATGGTGGGCGCCATCATGTGTCGGCCCGCCCACCCGGTCAAGGCGCGGCGTCGCGCAGCGGGAGCAGGGGCAGCGATCGTCGCCGCCTGCCGGTCGCGGAGAAAACGGCTGCGGCGAGGGCCGGCGCCGTCAGCGTGATCGGCGACTCGCCGGCACCGGCAGCGTCGACATCACGTCGGTCGATCAGTTGCACGTCCATCGCCGGGACATCACGGAAGCGCGGCAGCCGGTAGCGCGAGAGTCGACGCGTCGTCTGTGCGGTGGTGTCGAAGTCCACGTGTTCCCACAGCGCGCCGCCCATGCCCTGGATGATGGCCCCCGTCATCTGGTTGAGGAGGGCATCAGGATTGAGCGCGGCGCCGAAGTCGCCCGTCGCCACCATGCGGACGACGCGCACGTCGGTGCCCCGTACGGCCACCTCCACACACAGGGCGAGCCTGGCGTCCTTCTCGAGGTTGCAACTGATGCCGACGCCGCGTCCCTGGCCGACGGGCGTCGCGCCCCACCCGAACCGCGCCGCGGTCTGCTCGACCACCTGGCGCAGGCGCGCGTCGGTGATGTGGCGGAGGCGAAACGCCACCGGATCGATCTGCAGCGCCGCCGCCCACTCGTCCATGTGCGATTCGAGCGCGAAGTTGTTGGCCACGGCGGCCAGCGATCGATAGCTGCCCTGTCGCACCTCGGCGGTCGCGCGATAGTGACCCACCCACTGATGCGGAACGTCGTACTGCGGCGCGAGGCCGGCGGCACCGCTGTTGTAGTTCGCGAAGCGGAGCGCCGTCAGGCGACCGTCGGCATCGACGCCGCTCTCCACGTCCACGAGGCCGGCCGGCCGCGTGTAGCTGCACGTGAACTCCTCCTCACGCGTCCATGCGACCCGCACCGGGGCACCGGCGAGGCGCGACAGTCGCGCCGCCTCGACCTCGCACTCCCCACGCTGCTTGCCGCCGAATCCGCCGCCACTGTCGGACGCGATGATGCGGACGCGCGCCTCCGGTACCTGCAGGGCCTGCGCGACCTCCTGCCGCACCAGGAAGGGCGCCTGGCTGCCCCCGTAGACGGTCACCGCGTCGTCGCGCCAGTCGGCCACCGCGGCGCGTGGCTCCATCGGCACGTGCGCGATCGGGGGCACCCAGTACGTGGACGACAACCGGCGCGCGGCGCCCGCCAGACCAGCCTCGACATCGCCGCGCCGCAGCAGTGGGGGATAGCGGGCCGTCGGCTGCTCGACCGGCGCCACGGCGGTGGCCTTGAAGCGCGCGGGCCACTCGTTCTGCGGACGCAGCGGTGCCGGCGTCCAGGTGGCCGTGACGAGTGACGCGGCGCGACGCGCGGTGCCGGGATCGGCGGCCACGACGGCCAGCAGGTCCGCATCGCGGAGCACGCGCACGCCCGGTATCCGCTCGACGGCCGCCGCGTCGTACGCCACCAGCTGCGCGCGATGATGCGGGCTGCGGACGAGGCTCGCATGCAGCATCCCCGGCAGCCGCAGGTCCGACGGGTACGTCTTCGCGCCGGTGACGATGGCGAGGCTCGTCGTGTTGGGAATGGATCGGCCCAGCGTCGTCCAGGCTGCGGGCGCGGTGAGCGCGTCGGTGCCGCCGG
>NZ_JALHPM010000146.1:0-16462 GCF_022842525.1 Luteitalea sp. | reverse complement strand
GCCGGCGAGTGCCGCGGCGGCCGTGGCCACGCTGGCGCTCGGCATCGGCAGTGCCACGGCGATGTTCAGCGTGGTCGATGCCGTGCTGCTGCGTCCCCTGCCGTTCGTGGCACCAGACCGCCTCGTGCGTGCTGATGCGTGGGTGGCGGCCGGTGCGCTCGACGTGTATCGGCTCCAGGCGCGTGCCTTCTCGACGGTCGGCCTGCTGCAGCCCGATCGCGAGGTCAACGTCGGGGTACGCACCGAACCCGAGCGCCTGCGCGCGGCGGTGGCCTCCGATGCGGTGCTGCCGCTTCTCGGCGTCGTTCCCCAACGCGGCCGCGGATTCACTGCTGACGACATGCACGCCTCGTCCCCACCCGTCGTCCTGCTCGGGCACGACCTCTGGCTACGGCGGTTCGATGCCCGCGCCGACATCGTCGGCCACGCGGTGCGGGTCGACGGCGTGAGTCGCGAGGTGATCGGCGTCCTGCCACCAGGGGGCCTGCGACCGCTGGCCGACGTCGATCTCGTCCTGCCAGCGGTCACACGCGGCCTGCCGCCGGCCGTGCTCTGGGGCAGCACCTACTTCCAGCTGCTCGGCCGGTTGCGTGACGACGTGAGTCCGGGTGCGGCGACGGCGGACCTGCGCCGCCTCGCGCCGATCGTGCGCGACAGCTACCCGTGGCGCATGCCCGACGTCTTCGGCGCGGAGGTGGTGGCCGTGCCGCTGCTCGAGAGTCTCGTCGGTGACGTGCGGCCGCGCCTGCTCGTGCTCGGTCTCGCCGTGGCGCTGGTCCTGCTCTCGGCGTGCGCCAACGTCGCCACGCTGGTGCTCGCGCGTGCCGTCGTCCGCGAGCGCGAGTTCGCCGTGCGCGCTGCCGTCGGCGCCTCGCGTCGTCGCCTCGCGCAGCAACTGCTGACCGAGACACTGGCGCTGTGGCTGTGCGGCGGCGTGCTCGGCTGGGGGGTGGCGCAGCTCACAGTCACGGGGCTGCAGGCCTGGCTCCCGGCCGATGTGCCACGTCTCGACACCCTGGCGCTCGACGGACGGGTCCTGGTGGGGACCCTGCTGATCACGCTGCTCACGGGCACGGCCTTCGGCCTGCTGCCGGCGTGGCGGATGGCGCGCACCGATCTGGTCCCGTTCCTCAAGGCCAACGACGGTGGCGTGGCCACCGCCGCCGGCCGACAGTGGCTGGTCAAGGGCCTGGTCATCGGCCAACTCGCGTCGGCCGTAGTGCTGGTGAGTGGCAGCGTCCTCCTGACCCGATCGCTGTGGAACCTCTCGCGCGTCGCGCCCGGCTTCGATCCGGATGATGTGCTGTCAGCCGCGATCACCCCCGACCAGGCGGTGTGCGCCGACGACATCCGCTGCGCGGCGTTCTATACGCAGGTGCGCGAGCGGCTCGAAGTGCTGCCGCAGGTGACGGCCGTCGGCCTGGCCGACAGCGCGCCGATCGGCGGCCCCGCCAGTCTGTTCGCCATCGACGTCGACGGGCATCCGGTGGCGCCGGGTGCCCCTGCCTACACCGCCTCGCGTCTCGTGGTGACGCCGACCTACTTCGCCGCCATCGACCAGCCGCTGGTCCATGGCCGCGCGTTCACCGAGGCCGACGGCGCCGGCGGTGCGCCGGTCGTGCTCGTGAATCAGGCCTTCGCCCGACGTTTCTGGCCTGGGCAGGACCCGGTCGGCAAGCGTCTGCGCTACGTGTGGCAGCCGGTGTGGCGCACGGTGGTCGGCGTGGTCGGTGACATCCGGCAGGATGGCCTGGCCCAGGCGTCGCCGATGGCGTTCTACCTGCCGTACGGACAGGAACGGCCCCGCGACCTCCGGCTCTTCGTCGAGTCGGGGATGGCGTGGCCGCCGCTGGCGCGTGAGGTGCGCCGGGTGGTGCGTGGCGTGCACCCCGAAGTGCCGGTGAGCAAGGTGCAGCCCCTGCGCGGCCTCGTCGAGGCGTCACTGGCCGGGACGACGGCGTTGCTCGCCATCCTGTCGGTCTTCGGGGCGGTCGTCCTGCTGCTCGGCGCGATCGGGACGTACGGCGTGCTGGCCGCCAACGTGTCGTCACGTCGCCGCGAACTCGGCATCCGCCTGGCGCTGGGCGCGTCGGCGCGCTCGATCCGTCGGCTCGTGCTGCGCGACGCGGCCACCCTGTGCGCCGCGGCCTTCGCGCTGGGGGTGCCGGTCGCCTGGTGGTCGGCGCGACGCGCCGAGGCGCTGCTTTTCGGCACTGGCCCGCAGGACGTCACGGCGCAACTGGCAGTGCTGGTGGTGATGACGGCCGTGGCGCTGGCGGCGGCGGCCGTGCCGGCCATGCGCGCGGCGCGGGTCGATCCGCTGCGATCGTTGAAGTAGCGCGAACCGAGCGCCTCGTCGGGGTGGCTCAGCGCTTCTGCGCGAGCAGGAGGAGAGAGCTGCCTATCGGCATGTCCATCCGCCGGACCAGCGAGGCCTCGCACCTGAGCACGCCGGCCAGCACCTGGTTGACCGGTGCCGACGGGATGCTGATCTCGCCATGTGCCTCTTCGGCGGGCTTGAGGCCTCGGCGACGCTGCCACCAGCGGGATCCGAACATCACGGGGAAGAGTGACGCATTGGTGAAGGTGAGGCGCTCGACGTGGAAGCCGGCCGCTTCGACCATCGCGTGCAGTTCGCCGCGTTCGTAGCGGTGCGCTTCTTCGGCCAGCACGGCGTGATCGCCGCGCAGCAGTTCGAGGGCCGCGACGTTCATCACCAGATGGCCGCCCGGTACGAGGATGCGGTGGAACTCGGTCAGGACCTGCCGACCGGTCTCGGGCATGAGGCACTGGAGCACGTCGAAGCAGGTCACCAGGTCGAAGGCCTCGGACCGGAACGGCACCTGCACCACGCTGGCCTGGGCCAACCGGCGTGTCCCGTGGTCCTTGGCGAACTTGAGCCCGGTCCAAGTCAGATCGAACCCGTACGCCGTGCCGTACTGCGCCAGCATCGGGAGGTTGACCCCGGTGCCGCATCCGCAGTCGAGCAGACGGCGAGGCGGATGCGTGGCCGCTGCCCGCGCGACGAGTGGGGCAACGAAGGCGCGAAAGCCCTTGAACCAGAAGTGTTCGGCCTCGGCGCGGCGTGTGGCTTCGAGCAGCAGATCCATCAGGGCCTGGGGGACGGGTCCGGCTGGGCGGGTGGCGCCGGCGCGGCTGG
Organism: Luteitalea sp.; assembly: GCF_022842525.1. Classification (NCBI taxonomy): domain Bacteria; kingdom Pseudomonadati; phylum Acidobacteriota; class Vicinamibacteria; order Vicinamibacterales; family Vicinamibacteraceae; genus Luteitalea; species Luteitalea sp. Next base: position 13,302 of record NZ_JALHPM010000146.1, on the reverse strand, counting down.
AGCGGGAGATGGCGATGGCGCTGGCGATGGCGCCGGCGCCGACAACTCGGCCTCGCGGCGGCGGAATTCGGCGCCGACGCGTTCGGGGGTGCTCGATCGCGGATTCCAGCCGAGGCGCATCACCTGCAGCCCGATCGTGCGACGACCGAAGGCCAGCGCCTCGTTGCAGTTCCACATGTAGATGTCGACCTGCCGCCCCTTCACGCGCGGGCCGGTGTCGAGAATCGTGTAGATGCCGTTGTACCGGGTGCTCAGCCCTTCGACGCGAATGACCGAGCCCACCGGCAGCAGATCCGGATCGGCGGCCGCGATGCCGGTCTGAATGCCGGCACCCGAGGCCGTCGTCGTGCCCTTGCAGTAGGCCGTGGCGCGGAAGCGGAGGCGCACGCCGGGGGCCGGCGACGCGACGTCCCGCGGATCGGGTGGGCCGGGCTGCATCACCGGCGTCTCGACGCGCGTGCGCCGCAAGGCGCTGGGCATGTACGGCGAATCGAAGATCGGGCTTTCATACAGCAGCACGAAGCCCAGCGCGGCGCCGACGGCCACCACGATGCGGCGACGGAGGGAACGGGTGAGCAGCATCAGGCCGTGCCTCCGAAGTGCTCGAATCCTCCCGGCAGCACGGTCTCGGTGCCTGCGCCATCCACCAGCACCAGCGCGGACTCCTTCGTGCAGAGACCGATGCGCGTGACGAGCGGCAGCCCCTTGCGGCCACTCGCATGCAGGAATCGACGACGGGCGCGGCGAGGCACGGCGAACAGCAGCTCGTAGTCCTCACCGCCGGACCAGGTCAGCGCCTGCGGGTCGGCGCCCAGGCGCTCGGCGACGAGGGCCACGGCGGGCGAGACCGGCACGGTGGCCGTCTCCACGCGGACGCCGACGCCACTCGCCGCCGCGAGCTGGCGCAGCGCGTCCGCCAGACCATCGCTCGTGTCCATGCACGCCGAGGCCGCCTTGTTGCGGCCGATCTGCATGCCGAGAGCGACGCGTGCTTCGGGGCGCCGATAGCGGAGGATTGCCGCTTCGATCTCCGTGGGTACGGCCGGCTGTCCCAGCCGGCCGTCATCATGACCCGCGTCGGCAGCGTCGTGCGGTGACGGCCGGCTCGGAGAGCCGGCCCTACCCACGGCGTCGTGCTGCAACCAGGCCAACCCTGCCGCGGCTGCGCCGACCTCTCCGCTGACATACAACTCGTCGCCTGGGCGGGCGCCGCCACGCCGCAGCACGTGGCGCGGCTTCACGGCGCCGCTCACCGTCACGTCGATGAACAACACCGGCGAGCGCGAGATGTTGCCGCCAATCAGGTGCACGTGCGCTGCGCGGGCCGATGTCACGAGACCCTGGACGAGTTCGGCCACCCACACGGCCTCGAGGTCGGCCGGCAGCCCGAGGGAGAGCAGCGCCACGCGCGGCTCGGCGCCCATCGCCGCGATGTCACTGAGGTTGGTGTGCAGGGCCCGATGGCCGACGTCGGCCGGTGAGCTCAGGGTACGCGTGAAGTGGACGCCGTCGACCTGCACGTCGGTGGTGAGCACGTCGACGTGATTGCGCCTGGGCACGACGACGGCGGCATCGTCGCCGATGCCGATCAGCACGTCCTTCGAGGCGGGCGCACCGACGGTCGTCGAGATCCAGTGGATCAAGGCGTGTTCGCCGACCGAGCCGCACGTCGCCGACGGGGCGTGGTCCCACCCCGGGGGCACGGTGCGCGTCATGGTCAGCGCGCGATCTCCACGGCGCGCGTTTCCCGGATGACCGTCACCTTGATCTGTCCCGGATACTCGAGTTCGTTCTCGATGCGGCGGGCGATGTCCTTGGACAGCCAGACGGCGTCCTCGTCGGACACCTGCTCGCTGTGCACGAGGATGCGGATCTCGCGGCCGGCCTGGAGGGCAAAGGACTTGGACACACCCTTGAAGCTATCGGCAATGTCCTCGAGTTTCTCGAGGCGCTTGACGTAGGACTCGAGGATGTCGCGACGGGCGCCCGGCCGGGCGGCCGAGATCGCGTCAGCTGCCTGCACGATCATCGCCTCGAGCGACGGCCAGTCGATGTCCATGTGATGCGCGGCGACGGCGTCGATGACCGGCGGACGCTCGCCGTGCTTGCGCAGCAGGTCGAGCCCGATGGCCAGGTGCGTGCCTTCCATGTCGCGGTCGACGGCCTTGCCGATGTCGTGCAGGAACGCGGCACGGACGGAGACGTGCGCATCGAGCCCGAGTTCGCGCGCCATCACGCCCGCCAGGAAGGCCACTTCCTTGCTGTGGCTCAGCACGTTCTGCCCGTAGCTGGTGCGGTAGCGCAAGCGTCCCATCAGCCGCAGCAACTCGGGATGCACATCGTGGAGGCCGAGTTCGAAGGCCGCGGCTTCGCCATCCCGCCGGACGGTGTCTTCGAGTTCCGCCTTGACCTTCTCGACGACCTCCTCGATGCGCGCCGGGTGGATGCGTCCGTCGGTGATGAGCCGCTCGATCGAGGCGCGGGCCACCTCGCGGCGGAACGGATCGAAGCTGGAAAGGATGATGGCGCCCGGCGTGTCGTCGACGATGAGCTCGACGCCGGTGGCCTGCTCGAGCGCCCGGATGTTGCGCCCTTCGCGACCGATGATGCGCCCCTTCATGTCGTCGCTCGGCAGGTCGACCACCGAGACGGTGGTCTCGATGGCGTGCTCGGCGGCACTGCGCTGGATGGCTTCGGTGATCAGCTGTCGGGCCTTGGCGGCGGCCTGCTCACGCGCCTCGGTCTCGAGCCGCTTCACGAGATGGGCGGCATCGCGCCGCGCGTCGTGCTCGAGGTGGCGCACGAGCTCGGCTCGCGCCTCGTCGGCCGTCAGACTCGCGACGCGCTGCAGTTCCAGCAACGCTTCGGCATGCCGGGCGTCGGCCCTGGCCACCGTGTCGCGGGCCTGGCGTTCCAGATCGCCCACGGAGGTCTGTCGGCGTTGCAGGTCGTCGAGACGCCGGGCGAGGTCCTGCTCGCGCTGCAGGAGGGTGGCGGTGCGCTCACTGGCGGCCCGGAGTTGCTCGGCGGCGTGCTGCTCGGCCGTCCGTGCCGCGTCCTGCATGTCGCGGGAGGCTCGCTCGGCGTCGACGAGCAGGACATGGGCGCGCTCCTTGCCGGCCAGTTCCGCTTCCTTGCGGCGCCCTTCGGCCTCACGTTCGGCGCTGGCGAGGATCTGCGCGGCCTGCTCGCGGGCATGCGCGGTGTCGGCGGCCAGTCGTCTGCGGGCCCAGTAGAGCCACAGCAGCACGGCGACGGCGGCAACGACGTCGAGCGCGAGTCCGATCAGTTCGAGGGAAGTCCACTGGCCCATGAGTCGGCTCGACTGTGGCCCGAACCTGCCGGGAAAGGCAAGCCCGGACTGGACACGCCTGGCGGGGCAGGACAGGTGCCGCAGGTCTGTCGCGGGAGGCTGGGGAGTCGCCGCGTGCGCCGCGGTTTCGCGCCGGCGGCGCCGACGTCGAGTGCGACAGGAAATTCAACCCCGCGTTGCCGTGTGGGGAGGTCGTTGAACCTGCGGAAGCAGGTGGAACCACTGTAAAAGCCGCGCTTCAGGCTTCCTCGCTGCGGAGGCATGCACACCACGCGGCCGTCGTGATTCGCTTGGGGTAAAGAACATCGGCTCAACCGATCCTCTACCCATCACGCACAACGCAGGCTCACCGATGGTATCACGTCGCCGCGCTAGGCATGCTTCTGGAGGACGGCGTCGATCAGGCGCTCCAGTTCGCCAGCCTTCTCGACGACTTCGGCGGCGATGCGCGCTTCGTCGTCGCGACCGCGGAAGCACTCGTCGGCGATGTTGAGGGCGGCCAGGACGGCCAGCTTCGTGGACTCCCCGATGGGCACGGCGCTGGACGCGGCGTCCATGGTGCGGTCCACGTAGCGGGCGAGCTTGTGGACGTAGGCCGGATCCAGTGCGCTGCGCACCGGATAGCGCAGGCCCTGGATGTCCACCATCACCACGTGGTTCGGTGGGGCCTGCTCGCCAAGCGGCGTCTCGTCGTCCACGGAATGAGGGGCGTTCACCGGCACATCACATCTGGAGAGCGTCGAGCTGGGCCAGCATGTCGGCCACGCGCGTCCGCACCTGGTCGCGTTCCTCACGCATGGCCTGCAACTCGGTGGCGACGCCGGCCGCATCGGACAACTGGGCCTGCAGCGCGTCCACTTCCTTGCCCAGGCGTTCGTTGTCGGCGCGCAGCTTGGTGGACTCGGTGCGACTCTTCTCGACCAGCGAAATCAGCTGGCGGATCTTCTCGTCGAGGCGTTCGACGACGCCGAGATCGGCGGCGGTGGCGGTGTTGCTCATGGTGCAGACTCCCACGGACCGCGCGGTGCGCAGTCCCTACCTGGATGGGCCGGTGTGTGACCGGCCGTGATTACCGCAGGACGGCGCCATGGGCGGCGGCCAGCGCGGCGAGAATCGCGTCGGTGGCCGCCTGCACCTCGGCGTCCGTCAGCGTGCGCTCGGCGGCACGGAAGGTCAGCCTCAACGAGAGGCTCACCGTGCCTGCCGGCAGCGACGGGCCCTGGTATCGATCGAACTCGCGCACCGCCACCAGCGTGGACGGTGCAGCCGCGTGAATCGTGCCACGAACCCTGGCAGCCGGCAAGTCAGCCGCCACGACGATCGACAGGTCGCGGACCACCGAGGGGTGTCGCGGCAGAGGTTGCATCACGGCCTGATGGTCCGGGTCATAGGCAGGCACCGCCAGATCCAGATCGATCTCCGCGACGATGACGGCGTCGGCGCCAGGAAGGCCACGACGCTCCGCGAGTGCCGGGGCGAGTTGACCCACCCAGCCGACGTCCACGCGTGTCCCGGAGGGATCGACCACCTGCAGGCGCGCCGCACGTCCGGGCATCAGCGCGGGATGGTCGGCGGCCTCGGTCTCGAGCGGCACCCGCACCGTCTCGGCGACGCGCTGCAGCACGCCCAGCATGTCGTACACGTCCACGGGGCGTCCGCTGCCGCTCCAGTGCTCGGCGGCGGCAGCACCGGTCCAGGCGAGTGCGACGCTGCGCGATTCGCCATGCGCCGTGGTGAAGCGCGTGCCGAGCTCGAACAGACGGATGTCTCGCTGCTCGCGTCGGCGGTTGTGCGACAGGCTGTCGATGACGCCGGGCAGTACCGACGGGCGCAGCACGGCGAAGAGTTCCGACAGCGGATTGGCAATCGCGATCGGCGCGTCGTCGAACGGCGTGGCGGCGGCCTGCTCGATGAACGTGAAGGTCACGGCCTCGGCGAACCCGGCGCCCACCAGCAGGTCGCGGACTCGCGCGTCCCGCACGAGGCGCGGCGCGGTCTTCGCCGGCGGGGCGGCGAGGGCGGGGAAGGTCACCGGGAGCCGATCGTAGCCAGCGCAGCGCGCCACTTCTTCGATCAGGTCTTCCTCCCGCGTGACGTCGCCGCGCCAGCCAGGCACGGCCACGTCCCAGGCGCCGCCGTCGCCGCCGACCGGGCGAAGGTGGAAGCCGAGGGACGTCAGGATCTGCGCGACCTCTTCGACCGGCACCTCCATGCCCAGCACGCGCGCGATCCGTGCCCAGCGCAGGCGCACGGTGCGCAGCGCGGGGGAGGCCTCGCCCACGACCACGGTGCCAGGACGGGCCGTGCCAGCGCCGATCTGCGTGATCAGCTCGATGGCGCGCTGCAGTGCCCGCACCGGCATCGACGGATCGATGCCGCGCTCGAACCGGTACGACGCTTCCGTCGACAGGTGCAGGCGCCGACGCGTGCGTCGCACCTGCGTCGGCTCGAAGTACGCACTCTCGAGCACGATGGTCGTCGTGGTCGCGCCGATCTCGGTGGCGCCGCCCCCCATGACTCCGGCCACCGCCTGGGCGCGCGTGGCGTCGGCGATCACGAGCATGTCGTCGGCCAGCGTGCGCGACACGCCATCGAGCGTCGTGAGTGCCTCGCCGGCCGTCGCCGTCCGGACGACGATCTGCGAGCCGAGCGTGTCGACGTCGAAGGCATGCAGCGGCTGGTTCAGCTCGAGCAGCACGTAGTTGGTGACGTCGACGATGTTGTTGATCGCGCGAACACCGCTCAGCGTCAGTCGCTCGACGAGCCAGGCCGGCGACGGACCGACCGTCACATCGACCACGGCCGCGCAGTACACCGGGCACAGGTCGGGCCGCTCCACCGTGACGCGGAGAGCTCCGGGCACCGGGTTCCGGGCACCGGGAGCCGGAGGCTCGACGGCCGACGGCCCAAGGCCGAAGGCCCCAACGGGCGAGCGCAGCGAGCGGTCGTACTTCACCGCCGCCTCGCGCGCCATCCCCATGACGCTCAGGCAGTCCGGGCGATTGGCGGTGATCTCGAAGTCGATCACCGCGTCATCGGCACGGCCCTCGACCGGCTCGACCGACGCGACCTCGAAGCCGCGCATGGTGAGGTCCTTCGCCAACTGCTCGATGGGGACGGGGACGTCGACGTATTCCTTCAACCACGACACGAGAATCTTCACGACGCGAACTGCTCCAGGAACCGGAGATCGTTTTCGTAGAAGGCCCGGATGTCGTCGACGCGGTGGGCGAGCAGGGCCAGCCGCTCGATGCCCATGCCGAAGGCGAACCCGGTGTACCGCTCGGGATCGATGCCGACGGCCTCGAACACGGACGGGTGCACCATGCCGCTGCCGCCGATTTCGATCCAGCCGGTGCGTTTGCACATCGAGCAGCCGCGGCCGAAGCACGACTGGCAGCCGACGAAGACCTCGGCGCTCGGCTCCGTGTACGGGAAGAAGCTCGGCTTGAACATGATCGGCGTCTGCGGATCGAAGAACTCCCGCGCGAAACCGAGCAGCGTGCCCTTGAGGTCGGCCATCGTCACCTGCTCGCCGACGACGAGCGCCTCGACCTGCTGGAACATCGGCGTGTGCGTCAGGTCGAGATTGTCGCGGCGATAGACCCGACCGGGCGCGATGATGCGGATGGGGGGCGCGTGCCGCTCCATGTACCGAATCTGCATCGCCGAGGTATGCGTGCGCAGCAGCGTCGCCGGGCGCAGCGTGACGCCCGCCCCCGGCTCGCCGGTCGTCCGTGTGCCCTGGACGAACGGCTGTTCGAGATACAGCGTGTCCTGCGCGTCGCGGGCCGGGTGGTCGCCCGGCATGTTGAGGGCCTCGAAGTTGTGCCAGTCGTCCTCGGCCTCGGGGCCGTCGAGGATCTCGTAGCCCATGCGCACGAAGATGCGCTCGATGCGCTCGCGCATGGCGTTGAGCGGGTGACGCGAGCCGACGGGGAGCGGACGCGCGGGCAGCGTGAGATCGAGCCCGGGTCTGCGCGCGGTGGCGACACCGATCGTGGCCTTGCGCGCCTCGAGGCCGGCTTCGACGGCCTGCTTCAGGTCGTTGGCGAGGCGTCCGACCTCGCGCTTCTGATCGGCCGGCACCTTCGCCATCTCGCCATACAGGGCCGTGACGAGGCCCTGCTTGCGCCCGAGGAAGCGGTCACGCAGCGCCTGCAGGTCGGCCGGCGTGGCGGCGGCGGCCAGCGCCGCGTCGAAGTCGGCCCGGAGCGCGGAGACGGCGGAGGAGAGGTCGGTCATCGTCCAGTTGTCCGTGTACACAAGAAACGGGGGCGCGCCCGCGAAGGCGGCCCCCGTCGATTTCAGCACTTCCTGAAATCCTGCAATTACTGCGCTGCAGCCGGCTGCTTGAGGGCGTCCTTGGCACGCGAGGCGATCGCGGCAAAGGCACCCGGCTCGTTGACGGCGAGCTCGGCCAGCATCTTGCGATCGACGGTGATGCCCGCGCGGTTCAGCCCGGCGATGAACTGCGAGTAGCTGATGCCCTGCTGACGCGCCGCGGCGTTGATGCGGACGATCCACAGACGACGGAAGTCGCGCTTCTTGCGGCGACGACCGACGAAGGCACTCTTGAGCGCGCGGTCGACCGCCTCCTTGGCAAAGCGGTACAGCTTGCTCTTGTTGGCGTAGAACCCCTTGGCAAGGGTCAGAAGCTTTTCGCGCTTGGCACGGCGCACCGTGCCACGCTTGACTCTCGGCATCGCATTCTCCGCAGCCTCGGGGCGGCTCTCCAGCCGACTTGGGGACCCGGACCGCTAACGGGATGGTGATCGACCACCCCAGTGGGTGAAATTGTGAAATGTCAGAAGTTCAGCATTTCACAATTTCACGCGCGTTCTTACGCGTAGGGCAGCATCCGTTCGAGCTTGCCCTGATCCTGGACCGACACGAGCGTGGTGCCACGAAGACCGCGCTTGCGCTTGGTCGTCTTGCTCGTCAGGATGTGCCGCTTGAAGGCACTGCCGCGCAGGAACTTGCCAGAGGCGGTCTTCTTGAACCGCTTCGAGGCGCCCTTGTGGGTCTTGAGTTTCGGCATGATCTGACTCGTTCTCTCTTTACCTTCGAGACCGCGAGGGAGGAGGCCTGGCTCGTCGAGCCGGCCGTCACCGCCGTGGTCCCGCTGTGCGGCGACACCGATGTGGTGTCAGCCATCGGGTCGACGGCGACCCGATTCCCGTGGCGGCGGACTCCGTGAGTCCGCCGCGTGTCATTCGGCCGGCTTCGCGGCCGGCGGCTCGCTGGCCACCACCGGAGGAGCCGCCTCGGTCGCCTGGCCCGCTTCGGCGGCCGCCGCGGCGACCTCGGCCTGCAGTTCCTCGGCCGTCATCTCCTCGCCCTCGTCCTCGTCCACTTCCGGACGGGGCGGGCGCTCCGGCTTCTCGGGCTTCTCGACGCGCTTGATGCCCGGGCGTCCCGAGAGGATGGTGTGCATGGTGTTGCCCTCCATCCTCGGGATGTTCTCGGCCACGGCGATGTCGTTGATCTCGGTGATCAACCGCTCGAGGATGCGACGTCCGATTTCCGGATGGGCGATTTCGCGCCCACGGAAGAAGACGACCGCCTTGACCTTGTCACCCTCGTGCAGGAAGCGCTGGATGTTGCGCTTCTTGAAGTCGTAATCGTGCTGATCGACCTTCGGGCGGAACTTGACTTCCTTCACCTCGATGGTCTTCTGGTGCTTGCGGGCCTGCCGGGTCTTCTTCTGCTCGTTGTACTGGTACTTGCCGTAATCGGTGATACGGCAGACCGGTGGCACGGCCGTGGCAGCGACTTCGACCAGATCGAGACCCTTGGACTTGGCCAGGGCCACGGCCTGGGCCGGCGCCATGATGCCCAACTGGGCGCCCGTCTCGTCGATCACCCGGACCTCGCGCACACGAATGCGCTCGTTGATCCGGACCCTGTCGTCCCGTCGGGGACCCCGCATGCGATTGTCGAACGCGATAACGACCTCCTTGAACGCGCCCCACGCGCCAGCCCCACGGCCAGCCGCACGGAACGCTCTCCCTACTCTGCAACAGGTTGGTCCGACCGACCCTTGCCCGCAATCTCGGCGGCGGTCTGCGCGAGAAACTCGCCGACCGCACGACTACCGAGGTCTCCGCCCTGCCGGCTCCGCACCGACACCGTCCCGTCGGCCACTTCCTTGTCGCCGACGACCAGCATGTACGGCACCTTCTGCAGCTGAGCTTCCCGAATCTTGTACCCGATCTTCTCCTGGCGGTCGTCCAGACCCGCCCGGAGCCCGGCCGCCACCAACTCGGCCCGCACCTGTGTCGCGTACGCGGCATGGCGGTCGGCAATCGGCAGCACCACCGCCTGCACCGGCGCCAGCCAGAGCGGAAACGCCCCGGCGAAGTGCTCGATCAGCAGCGCGATGAACCGCTCGAAACTGCCGAAGATCGCCCGGTGAATGACCACCGGCCGATGCTCGGCGTTGTCGGCCCCGACGTACTTCAGGTCGAACCGCTCCGGGAGCTGGTAATCGAGCTGAATCGTCGCACATTGCCACTTGCGGCCGATGGCGTCGGTGACGTCGAAGTCGATCTTCGGACCGTAGAAGGCGCCATCACCCGCGTTGATGGTATACGCCTGGCCGGCGCCCTCGAGCGCCTGCGTGAGCTGCGCCTCGGCGTGATCCCAGGTCTCGCGCTGGCCGAGATAGTGTTCCGGCCGCGTCGAGAGCTTGACCTCGTAGGTGAGCCCCAGGTCGCCATAGACCTGTTGCACCAGCCCGAGCAGCCGCTGGACTTCCTCGCCGATCTGCTCCTGCATCACGAAGCAGTGGGCATCGTCCTGCGAGAACTGCCGCACTCGCGTCAGGCCGCCGAGCACACCCGACGCCTCGTTGCGGTGCAGCGCCGTCTGCTCGTGGAAGCGAATCGGCAGGTCGCGGTACGACCGCACCTGGCTTGCGAACACCAGCATGTGGCCGGGGCAGTTCATCGCCTTGAGGGCCATGTCCTCGCCCTCGTCGCCCTCGAGCACAAACATGTTCTCGCGATAGTGCTGCCAGTGCCCCGACGTCTCCCACAACTGCTTGTTGAAGACGATCGGCGTCTTCACCTCGTCGTAGCCGGCGGGGTAGAGCACCTGGCGCATGTACTCGGCCAGCCCGTTGTACAGCAGCGTGCCCTTGTGCAGCCAGAAGGCGGCGCCCGGCGCCCACGGGTGGAACATGAACAGCCCGAGTTCCTTGCCCACCTTGCGGTGGTCGCGCTTCTTCGCCTCTTCGAGCCGGGCCAGGTGCGCCTGCAGGTCCTTGTCGCTGAAGAACGCCGTGCCGTAGACGCGCTGCATTGGCTGGTTCTTGGCGTCGCCCTTCCAGTACGCGCTGGACGTGGTGGTGAGCTTGAACGCCTTCAGCTTGCCCGTCGAGGGCACATGCGGGCCGAGGCAGAAGTCCACGAACGTCTCGCGGTCCTTGATCGTGTACACGGAGACGTCGGCCTGACCGGCCGTCTTCTCCTCGATCAACTGCACCTTGAGCGGCTCGCCGCGATCACCGAAGAACCGCATCGCCTCGTCGCGCGGCCACGACTGCTTCTCGAAGACCTCGTCGGCCTGCGCCAGCCGGCGCATCTCGGCCTCGATCTTCTCCAGGTCTTCCGGGACGAACGGCTTCTCGACCACGAAGTCGTAGTAGAAGCCATCCTCGAGCGCCGGGCCGATGCCGCACTGCGTGCCGGGAAACAGCCGAGTCACCGCGGCCGCCAGCAGGTGGGCGGTGCTGTGCCGGTAGACGTGCAGGGCGTCGGCGCTGTCGGTCGTCAGAATCTGGACGCGGGCATCGGCGTGCAACGGGAACGACAGGTCGACCAGCTGGTCGTCCACCCTGGCCACGAGCGCCGCCTTGGCCAGCCGCGGCGACACGTCGGCCGCCACGTCCCGAACGGGCGTGCCGGCAGCGACGGATCGCGTGGATCCGTCGGGAAGTGTAATGACGACGGGCATCATGCCGCGAACACCGGTCTCCACAGCCGAGGCCGGCTGGAGCAACAACCGGTGGGCGGGTGGCTGAAAATGGTAGGCACGGGCGGAATCGAACCGCCGACCTCCTGCGTGTCAAGCAGGCGCTCTAACCCCTGAGCTACGCGCCTACAGCCATTCGCACGAGCACATGTGCGAACGCCCATCTTACAGCGGAGCCACCAACCGACGCAAGCTACGCGGCCGCCTTGGCAGGTGCCTGGCTTTTCGCGGTCTCGATGGCCTTGTCGAGGATGGGATCCTCGGTCGGCGCCGGGGCGCCGAATTCACGATCCGGCTCGGCGACCGGCACCGTCGGGACGAGCCCGGTCCCATGAATCGCCGTGCCCTTGGGCGACAACCAGCGGGCGTAGGTCAGCCAGAGTCCGCTGCCATCGGGCAGCTTCACGAGCTTCTGCGCGGCCGCCCGCCCGAGCGTGCGCTCGCCCACCGTCTTCGCGCGGTCGTTCTCCAGCAGCGCGGCGGCAAAGACCTCGGCGGCCTGCGACGTGCCATTGGTGGTGAGCAACGTGACCGGCACGGTGAGGCTGCCGTCGCCGGCCTGGGCCTCGGTCTTCTGCTGCCCGCGTCCGCGCGCTTCGCGGATGGCGAGCGTGCCCGACTTCACGAACAGGCGCGCCGCCTCGACGCCGAGGGCCGGATCGCCGTCCGCCGTGTGGCGCAGGTCGATCAGGACCTGCGTCGCCCCCTGACCGGTGAGCTGCGTGACGCTCGCCTTGATCTGGGCCGGCGTCCGCGCGCTGAAAGCCGGCACGCGCAGCAGGCCCACGCCGGGCGCCACGACGCGCGTCGTCACATCGGCGGCCGGAGGAGCCACCCGCGCGAGCACCACCTCGTGCGGGTCGGTCTGGCTGCCACGCAGGACCGTGAGCGTGATCGACGACCCCACCGGCCCGCCCAGCAGGCGCTGACCCTCGTGCAGGGACATGTGCCGCGTCGACTTGCCGCCGATGGCGCGGATGTAGTCGCCCGTGTGCAGTCCGGCCCCGGCCGCCGGCGACCCATCGAGCGACGCGACGACGCGCAGGTAGTACTGCCGCGTGATCGCGAGACCGGTCGTGCCGCCGGTCGGCTCGCTCGTGGCGTCCATCCCCTTCACCTGCGCGGCGTCGAGGTACGAACTGTCGGGGTCGAGGCCTTCCGCGAGCCCGAGCATGGCGCCGTCGAGCACTGTATCGGGATTGGGTTCCTCGACGTAACTGCCGAAGATCAGCGACACCACGTCGTCGAACACCCGCAGATGCGGGTAGGCGCCGGTCGGGGTTCGCTGCTGGCCCATCAGCCCACCGACGAGCGTGAACACCACGAGGGGCGTCGTCAGGGCGAGCACGAGATAGCGGGTGCGCGTGTGCATGGAGGAGACGCCTGCTGCGTGACGAGGCCGAGGGTCGGAGACCGTGGCTAGGGACGTGTCAGCCATTGTAGGGGATCGACGGGACGACCGTCGACGCGCACCTCGAGATAGAGCCCGGCCGATCCGTCCGGCGCATCGCCGACGTCTCCGACGAGGGCCCCGGCGTTCACGGACGTGCCTCGTTGGACGCGCACCACGGAGAGATAGCCGTACAGCGAGTAGGCCTGCTGCCCGTGGTCGACGATGACGAGCTGGCCGAACCCCGTGAATGGGCCCGCGAAGACGACCGTGCCGGGGTGTAGCGCCCGCACCGGCGTGCCGAGGACGGCGGCGATCGTGATGCCGTTGCTCACCGTGCTGGTGCCGAAGCGGGCATCGCGCTGGCGGCCGAAGCGCCCGGCGACCTCGCCCTCGACCGGCCACGGCAGCTGACGCCGTCGCGATTCGAAGGGCACGCTCAGGATGGCGGACGTCGAGCCGGCCGAGGCGCGATCGGTCATCGACGAGTCGAGGCGGGCCCGCGCGGCCACGAGTTCGCCGAGCCAGCGTTCGCGGGCGCCGGTTTCGGCGTCGAGCGAGGCCAGCAGTTCCTGCTTGCGGGCGTAGGCGGCCTCGGCCGCCGCGCGCCGCACCCGCGCCT
>NZ_JALHPM010000145.1:0-16474 GCF_022842525.1 Luteitalea sp. | reverse complement strand
TGCCGTCGCTTGGCGGACTCGCCATTCTCGCGGCAGGCATCCCGGTGTACTGGCTGTTCCAGCGCCGACTGTAGCGGCTTCGCTATCAATGCCGGAATGCCGGAATGCCGTATGCCGGCATGCGCCTGAGCCCTGAGCCCTGAGCCTTGCTTTCTGAGCCTCGAGCCTTGAGCCCTGAGCCCCTCTATCGCCGTGCCAGCGCCAGGCCGCACACCGCGGCGATGCCGAGATCGAGGGCGGCGCCGCCCCACAGCATGAGGATGCCGCTCTGCACGGCCATCGCACTCCAGGCCCCGGCCGCGGCCAGTTTCACGCCGATCCCGAACACCCACAGGTAGGCACGCACGGCCGGGCCTGGCATCCGGAAGGCGCCGATGCCCGAGCCGGCGAGCACGATGCCGAGCGATGCGCCCAGCAGACGGGCCGCCGTCGAACCGAGCCCGTCGGCGCCTGGCATCAGGAGCGCGGGCGCCAAGGCAACGAGGGCCCCTGCAACGACGTTGCAGAGGCCCAGGAAGGACAGCGCACGCTCCGGCGACATGCGCCGGAGTCTATCAGCGGCGCTTCAGCTCGGTCCGGTAGGTGGTCGTCTCGCCGGCGAGGACGTTGACGTCGAAGGTCGTGGTCTCGTAGCCGGCGGCGCGCAGTTCGATGCGGTGCGCACCCTGGACGATCTTCAGGCGCTGCATCGCGCCGTCGAAGTCGTCGACGCGTCCCGCGTAGAAGCCGTCGACGTAGACCTCGGCGTCGCGCGGCTCGACCTTCAGGCGAAGCCCGCCCGTCGGGCCATTGGCATCGAGCGGATTGGCGGCCCCCGCCGGTGCCTGCGGTCGGCCCTCATCGTCGTAGGTATACCCGCCGCCGCCGCCCCCGCCGTCCCAGGCTCCGAACCCACCGGCGCCTGCGCCACCCCCGAAGTAGGGGTCATAGGGATAGCCGCCCCAGCCCCCCATGCCCATGCCCATGCCACCCATGAATCCGCTCCACATCCACGGATCCCAGAAGTAGCCCAACCCGAGTCCCCCGAAGCCCCACGGGTAGAAGTACCAGTTGTCGGGACCCCAGAAGACCGGACCGGAGATGATCGGCGGCAGCGTGGCGATGGAGCCGCGGGGCACGCCGTAGCCCGTCACTGGCGCGCCGTTCCTGGCGCGGGTGTAGGGGGGCACGGTCAGGCTGCCGGTGCCGCCGCTGCCACCGGCAACCCTGGCGGGCCGACGTCCGCCGGACGATGGCGAGGATGTCGGCTCGCTCGGGCGGCGCGTCACGCCGCCGCCCCCACCCCAGGGGGAGCTGCCGCCTCCTCGAGGCACGGCCACACTGCCGGTGCTGGTGCCGCCACCACCACTGGAGCCGCTGCCGCCGGAGCTTCCCCCCGAGTCACCGCCGGGGTTCCGCGGGCGCTGATCGGCATGCAGGAACGAAGGCGCGCTCGCGAAGACGAGACCCGCAAGCAGGAACGAGGTGATGTGTGTGCTCTTCATGGTGCACTCCGGACGTCTGTCCGGCCCTCAAGTTGCAACAAGCCTGCCACGCCCCGACGTGCGTCAGGCGCGGGTCGCGCCCGGAACTGGCCCAGCCGTTGTCTCCGGGAGGCTCCACGCCGTCGCCCGCAGAGTACGATAGGGGGCCCGTGCGTTCCGTCCGCCCACTCCTGCTCAGCGTCCTGCTCGCCAGTATGCTCCCGGTCGCCATGTCGTGCGGGAAGAAGGGGCCGCCCCTGGCGCCCCTGCGGCCGAGCCCGGCTGTCATCTCCGACGTCAAGGCCACGCGTCTTGCCGACACCGTCCAGCTGCAGTTCACCATCCCCACGGGCAATGCCGACGGCACCACACCGGCCGATCTGGCCTACGTCGACGTGTTCGCGGTCACGGGCAAGGCCGAAGGGCCGCTCGGGCGCGCGCTGACCGTCCGCGAGATCGAGACGCTGGCCACCAGAGTCGGTCGCGTCGAGGTGCAGCCGCCCCCGCCCGAGGAGGAGGAGGAGGACGCCGCGCCCGCCGATCCGGCGGCACCGCCCGTCGTCGCCGCGCCGGTCGATGCGCGCCCCGTCCAGGGCACGGTCGCGCGTGTCGAGGAGACGCTGACCGACACCCTCCGCACCACCATCTTCGAGCATCCTGACGCGGAGAAGATCGCCAGAGTCCGTGCCGCGGCAGGCGACGAGATCGACGAGGCACCGGTCGCCTCCACCGAGGGGAGCGGGCGGACCTTGTTGTGGCCGCAGCCGCAGCCTCAGGTGTCGCGCGCCTACATCACCATCCCGTACTCCACGCGCGGCGTGGCAGGCCCGCCGTCGACACCGCTGGCCGTGCCGCTCGTGCCGGCGCCACTGGCGCCCCCGGCGCCCACGGTCACCCACGACGCCGCGTCGTTCTCGCTGACGTGGACGACCCCACCGGGCGTGCAGGTGCCGCTGCAGCCCACGGTCACCGAGGCGGCGTACAAGGAGGCGGTGGCGGCGGGGAATGCCGAGGCGTCGCTCCCGGCGCGGCCGCTCGTCACCTACGGCACGCCCCACACGTATCGCGTCTACGAGGTGCCGGCGCCGGGCAGCACGACCGCGGCCTCGCCGGTGCCGGTCAACACCGCGCCGATCGAGACCGCGTCCTTCACCGACCCGCGCATCACCTTCGGCGTGCCGCGGTGCTATGCGGTACGCACAGTGGAGAAGCGCGGCGCGATCACGATCGAGAGCCCGCTGTCGCCGCCGACGTGCCTGACGGCCGTCGACACCTACCCGCCGCCGGCGCCGACCGGCCTGGTTGCGGTGGGCAGCGGTGGCGGGGTGTCGCTCATCTGGGAGCCGGTCGCGGCCCCCGATCTCGCCGGCTACCTGGTGTTGCGCGGTGTCGAAGGCGAGGCGCTCAAGCCGGTCACCGAGGCGCCGGTCACCGAGGCGACGTATCGCGACACCACGGCCCAGCCTGGCGTGATGTACATCTATGCGGTCGTGGCGGTGGACAGGTCCACGCCCGCCAACGCCAGCCCCGAGAGCAACCGCGTGCGGGAGAGTGCCCGATGACGACCATGCGCAGGATCTTCAGGACCCCGGCCGGATACGTGGTCGACGCCGACGGCGTGTACCGCACCCTCGAGGGCGATCTCTTCGGCGAGTGGCACGCCGGCGCCGAGGTGCCGGCGCCGACGACGCTGCTGGCCCCGGTGATGCCGTCGAAGATCGTGTGCATCGGCCTCAACTACAAGGACCACGCCGCCGAACAGGGCAAGCCGCTGCCGGCCGAGCCGTTGCTGTTCCTCAAGCCGTCGAGCGCCATCATCGCGCCTGGCGAGGCCATCGTCCTGCCTGCCGGCGTCGGCCGTGTCGACTACGAATCGGAAGTGGCCGTGGTCATCGGTCGCCGCGCCACGAAGGTCTCCGAAGCCGACGCGCTCTCGTACGTCTTCGGCCTCACGTGCATGAACGACGTCACCGCGCGCGACCTGCAGAAGAAGGATGGGCGCTACACCCGGGCCAAGGGCTTCGACACCTTCGCGCCGCTCGGCCCGTGCATCGCGACGGGGCTCTCGACGGACGACCTGGCCGTGTCCGGCCTGCTCAACGGCGAGGTGCGACAGCAGTCGAGCACCCGCGAACTGATTTTCCCCGTGGCAACATTGATCGCGTACATCTCGCGCATCATGACCTTGCTGCCCGGCGACATCGTGTCGACCGGCACCCCGGCCGGCATCGGCCCGCTGCAGGCGGGCGACGAGATCGTCGTCCGCGTGCAAGGCATCGGGGAACTGCGCAATCCAGTCAGGAGCGACTCATGAAGTTCTTCGTCGATACCGGCAACATCGCCGACATCACCCGCCTCCACGCCCTCGGCATTGTCGATGGCGTCACGACCAACCCCTCGCTGATGGCCAAGGAGAGCCGGAAGCCGCACGAGATCCTCAAGGAGATCTGCGACCTCGTCCAGGGGCCGGTCAGCGGCGAGGTGGTCGCCACCGACTACGAGGGGATGATGCGCGAGGGCCGCGAGCTCCGCGAGATCTCCGAGCACATCATCGTCAAGGTGCCGTTCACGCCGGCCGGTGTGCAAGCCTGCAAGACGCTCACCGAGGAAGGCACCCGCGTCAACGTGACGCTGGTCTTCTCGGCGGCCCAGGCGCTGATCGCGGCCAAGGTCGGGGCCTACTTCGTCAGCCCGTTCGTCGGCCGCCTCGACGACATCGGCCACGACGGCATGGATCTCATCGAGGACATCGTCGAGATCTACGACAACTACGAGTTCTCGACGCAGGTGCTCGTGGCCAGCACGCGCGGACCGCTGCACATCATCCAGGCGGCCAAGCTCGGCGCCGACATCTGCACCTGTCCCCCCGCCGTGCTCGACGCGCTCTTCAAGCATCCGCTGACCGACATCGGCCTCGAGCGGTTCCTGAAGGACTGGGAGAAAGCGCAGCAGAAGTAGCCCATGCCGCAAGAGACTCCGTCGGCGCGCCTCGCCGCGCTCGAGCAGCGGGCCGAGCTCGGCGGCGGTGCCGAGCGCATCGCCCGTCAGCACGAGGCCGGCAAGCTCACCGCGCGCGAGCGCATCGAGCGCCTGTTCGACCCCGGCACCTTCGAGGAAACGGACAAGCTCGTCGTCCATCGCTGCCGTGACTTCGGCATGGACGCGCAGCTGATTCCCGGCGACGGCGTGGTGTGCGGCAGCGGCCGGATCGACGGCCGCGTGGTCTACGCCTTCGCCCAGGACTTCACCGTCTTCGGCGGCTCGCTCTCGGAGACCAACGCGGCGAAGATCTGCAAGGTGATGGACCAGGCCATGAAGGTGGGCGCGCCCATCGTCGGCCTGAACGATTCCGGCGGCGCCCGCATCCAGGAAGGCGTCGCCTCGCTGGCCGGGTATGCCGACATCTTCCTGCGCAACACCCTCGCCTCCGGCGTGGTGCCGCAGATCTCGGCCATTCTCGGGCCGTGTGCCGGCGGGGCGGTCTACTCGCCGGCGATCACCGACTTCAACGTCATGGTCGAGCACACGAGCTACATGTTCGTGACCGGCCCCGACGTGATCCGGACCGTCACCCACGAGGACGTCACCAAGGAGGACCTCGGGGGTGCCATGACGCACAACGCGCGCAGCGGCGTCGCCCACTTCGCCGTGCACGACGACGAAGCGGCCCTGGCGCTGGTGCGCGAACTGCTGTCGTACCTGCCCTCCAACAACGTCGACGATCCGCCGACCGTGGCCTCGTCGGACCCCGTCGATCGCGAGGTGCCCGAACTGGACACCCTCGTGCCGTCGTCGCCGAATCAGCCGTACGACATGCACGAGGTGATTGCCGCGGTCGTCGACGAGGGCGTCCTGCTCGAGGTGCAGCAGCACTACGCGCGCAACATCCTCATCGGCTTCGCGCGCATGGGGGGCAGACCGGTGGGCATCGTCGCCAATCAGCCGGCGCACCTGGCGGGCACGCTCGACATCGACGCCTCGGTCAAGGCGGCGCGCTTCGTCCGCTTCTGCGATGCGTTCAACGTCCCGCTGGTCACCTTCGAGGACGTGCCGGGGTTCCTGCCGGGCACGGTGCAGGAGTTCGGCGGCATCATCCGCCACGGCGCCAAGCTGCTGTATGCCTACGCCGAGGCGACCGTCCCCAAGATCACCGTCATCACCCGGAAGGCGTACGGCGGCGCCTACTGCGTGATGTCGAGCAAGCACCTGCGGACCGACGTCAACCTGGCGTGGCCGACCGCCGAACTCGCCGTCATGGGACCGGAGGGCGCGGTCAACATCCTCTACAAGCGCGAGATCGAGACGGCCCCGGATCCGGTCGCAGCGCGCGCGGCCCGGGCGGAGGAGTTCCGCGAGGCCTTCGCCAACCCGTACGTGGCGGCGACCCGCGGCTTCCTCGACGAGGTGATTCCGCCCCGTCTGACCCGTCAGCGCATCTGCCGGGCGCTCGACCGGCTGCAGACCAAGCGCGAGACCATGCCGGCCAAGAAGCACGGGAACATCCCGCTGTGAGCCAGACGGCAGGCGCACGGCCAATGCCGATGAAGACGATCCTGATCGCGAACCGGGGAGAGATTGCCGTCCGCATCATGCGGGCCTGTCGCGAGATGGGCCTCGGCACCGTCGCGATCTACTCGGACGTCGATCGCGAAGCGCGTCACGTGCGCTACGCCGACCGCGCCTTCCCGCTGGTCGGCAACGCGCCGTCGGACACCTACCTGCGCATCGACAAGATCCTCGACATCGCGCGCCTGAGTGGCGCCGACGCCGTGCACCCGGGCTACGGCTTCCTGGCCGAGAACGAGGCGTTCGCCCAGGCCTGCCTCGAGGCCGGGCTGACCTTCATCGGGCCCACCCCGGACGTCATCGCCCGCATGGGCAGCAAGACGACGGCGCGCGACTGCGCCATCGCGGCGGGCGCCCCCGTGGTGCCCGGCACCCAGACGCCCGTGACCCCCGACGTGGCCGACGCCGAGGTGCAGCGACTGGCCGACGCCGTCGGCTATCCGCTGATGGTCAAGGCCGTCGCCGGCGGTGGCGGCAAGGGCATGCGCGAGGTGCGCGAGGCCGCCACGCTCGTCGACGCCGTGCGGACGGCGCGCTCGGAAGCGCTCGGCGCCTTCGGTGACGCCGCCGTCTACTTCGAGCGGCGCGTCCTGCGGCCGCGTCATGTCGAGATCCAGTTGCTGGCCGATCAGCACGGCACCGTCATTCCCTTCGTGGAACGCGAATGCTCCGTGCAGCGCCGGCACCAGAAGGTCATCGAGGAGTCGCCGGCCCCGCGCTTCTCCGACGATCTGCGTCGCCGCATGGCCGACGCGGCCGCCGCCGTCGCACGCGCGGCCGGCTACACCAACGCCGGCACGATCGAGTTCCTCGTCGACGCCGACGATGCCTTCTACTTCCTCGAGATGAACACGCGGTTGCAGGTCGAGCATCCGGTCACCGAGATGGTCACCGGCGTCGATCTCGTCCAGTGGCAGATCCGCATCGCGCGCGGCGAGCGCCTGACGCTGTCGCCCGAACAGGCCCTGACCCCGCGCGGGCACGCAATCGAGTGCCGCGTGTACGCCGAGGACCCCGATCAGCGCTTCATGCCGCGACCGGGCCGCATCACCTCGCTGGCCGTGCCCGGCGGTCCGGGCATCCGCGACGACAGCGGCGTCGAGGTCGGCTTCGAGGTGCCCATCTACTACGACTCGATGATCTCCAAGCTCATCGCCTGGGGCACCGACCGCGAGCAGGCGCGCTGCCGCATGCTGCGCGCGCTCGGCGAGTACCACGTCGGGGGCATCCCCACGACCCTGCCGTTCTTCCGCTGGATGCTCGAGCAGCCGGCCTTCATCCGCGGTGAACTGGACACGACCATGCTCGATGCCGAACTGGAGCGTCGAGCCGGCGAGCCCTTCGTGCCCGTCACCGACGCCCACCTGGATGCCGCCCTGCTGGCCACGGCGTCCTCGGCCTTCCTGGCCGCTCGTCGCGCCACTCATGCCGCGCTGCCGGGCACGGCCGCACGGTCGGGATGGGCCACGGCGGCGAGACTGGGCGCCCTCAGAAAGTAGAATTTCCTCGTGTCCATGCGGCTGCACATCGAGCAGGGCGGACGGGTTCGCCAGGTCACCGTGTCGTCCGGCGCCCTGCCGGGCCAGGTCGCGGTGCACCTGGACGACACCGTCCTGGTCTGTGACGTGCGCGATCTCGGCCACGGCCGCCTCAGCCTGCGGCTGCCCGACGGCTCGATGCGCGATGTCGTCGTCGAAATGGATCCGATACCGGGTCACCGCACGGTCCACGTCCAGGGTGTGCGGGTGCCGACGATGGCCTCGACCCGCGTGCGGCGGGGGGCCTCGGGTGTCGCCGCGCATGCGGGGCCGCTGCGCATCGTGGCACCGATGCCCGGCAAGGTCGTCCGCCTGCCGGTCAGGCCCGGGGATCGGGTCGAAGCGCACCAACCCGTGGTCGTGATCGAAGCGATGAAGATGGAGAACGCCCTGTCTGCAGGTCGCGCCGGTACGGTCCGGGAGGTGCTCGTGCAGGAGGGCATGTCGGTCGAGGCCGGTCGTCCACTCGTGGTCCTGGAGTGAGCGTGCCGGACGAACCCACCAGTGCCACGCCGGACCCGGTCCCCGAGTCGCCGCGACCCGCACGGGTACGTGGCCGCAAGCGCCGGCTCGCCTGGCACCTGAGCAAGCGCGCCTCGGCGCTGCTCATCGCCACCGTCGCCGCGGCGCTCGTGTCGGTGTTGGCCGTCGATCTGGGGCCGAGCCTGCGCGGCCTCGCCGAGCGGCAGGGCAGCAAGCAGTTGCAGCGCCCGCTGCACATCGGCGGGCTCTCCGTGCGGCTCATCCGCGGCGAGTTCATCGTCGACCGTCTGCGCATCGAGGGACTGACCCCGGGCGATGCACCGTTCTTCACCGCCGAACGCATCACCATCGGCATGCCCTGGTGGTCGATCGTGCGCGGTGAACTCGTCGTCCAGGACGTGTCGATGCGCGACTGGACGATGAACATCGAGCAGTTCGCCGGAGGCCGGCACAACTTTCCGAAACTCACGCTGCCGAAGTCGGACGGCAAGAAGCGCTTCGTCACCACCGTGCGCCAGTTCAGCGGCACGCGCGGCCGCGTCCGCTACACCGACCATGGCATGCCGTGGAGCCTCGACGCGCCCAACCTCGAACTCCGCATCGCCAAGAGCGACAAGTATCGCGGTCAGGTGTCGTTCCGCGACGGGCTGATCTCGATCATGAAGTACGAGCCCATGTGGGCGCACATGACGTCGGGCTTCGTCATCGACGGCGGGCACGTCGTGCTGCCGGACATCGAACTGCAGGGAGACGGCTCGACGTCGCAGATTCACGGCGACGTCAACGTCGGCAACTGGCCCGAGCAGGTCTACGACATCGAGCGGTCCACGATCGACTTCGCCCGCATGCGTGCCCTGTTCTTCGCCAGCCGCGACTTCACGCTCGAGGGCACGGGGTTGTTCACCGGGCGCTTCGCGCTCGGCAAGGGATTCCGCGAACTGACCGGGCGATTCGAGAGCCCGCACACGCGGCTGACACGGTTCGACTTCGACGATGTGCGCGGGTCGCTGCTGTGGACGCGCGACAAGTTCGAGGTGCTGGAGTCGCGCATGGCCTTTGCCGGCGGCGACCTCGACCTGCGGTATGCCTACGCGCCCCTCGGCGCACCGACACCGGCGCATCAGCGGCTGGACGCACGCTACCGCAACGTCGACGTGGAGCAGGTCTCGCGCGTCATCGGCCTGGACGGCATGCAGGTCGCCGGACGTGCCGACGGTCGCCACCTGCTCGATTTCCCGTCAGGACGGTTCGATCAGCGGACCGGCGACGGCGAGATGATCGTCAGTGCCCCCGAGGGCCAGCGCATGCAGGGGCGCGAACTGATCGATCTCACCGGGGGCCCGGCGGTGCCGCCCGCGGCGCTCGACCGCGATGCCGCGCTCGACCGCGATGCCGCGCTCGGGCGCGTGCCCGTCGTCGCCGACCTGCACTACACGTACACGGGTGACCGCATCGAGATGGCGCGCAGCTACGCCGCGACTCTCGACACCTACGTGGAGTTCAGCGGCCAGACCGATGGCCTGGCGGCGTCGGCCTTCGATTTCCACGTGACCAGTCGCGACTGGCAGGAGAGCGACAAGCTGCTGGCCGGCATCATGACGGCGGCCGGCGCGCGCACCCGACCGGTGCCGGTCGGAGGCTCGGGGACGTTCGACGGCCGGATGACGGGCCGCTTCGGCGCGCCGCGCATCGAAGGGCAGTTCGCGGGGCGCGACCTGCGCGCCTGGGACGTCACCTGGGGCACGGCCCGCACGGCACTCGTGGTCGAGAACAGCTACGTCGACATCGCCGACGCCGAGATCGAGAAGGACGAGGCGCGGATGCGGGTCGGCGGGCGCTTCTCGCTCGGCTTTCCGCGTCGGGATGGCGGCGAGGAGATACGGGCCCGCATCCAGATGTTCGACTGGCCGCTGCGGGATCTCCGCCATGCCTTCGTCCTGGACGACTACCCGGTGGACGGCCCGCTCTCGGGAGACTTCCGGCTGCAGGGCGACTACCGCGGGCCCGTGGGGTTCGGTCGGCTCCGGCTCGACAAGGGCGTGGCCTACGACGAGCCCTTCGACACGGCCACGTCGGCGCTGCGTTTCGACGGGCTCGGCGTCGCGATGGACGACCTCGTCATCACCAAGACCGGCGGACACGTCAACGGCTCGGCCTACATCGCGTGGGCCGGCACCTACCGTTTCAAGGTCGACGGCCGCGGCATTCCCGTGTCGAGCGTCTACGCGCTCACCTGGGACGGCGTGCCGCTGACCGGCACGCTGCGGATGACGGCCGAGGGCGACGCCACGTTCCAGGCACCCCGCTACGACGTTCGCGCCGCCATCGACGACCTCTACGTCGGTGACGAGGGCATCGGCCAGGTCACCGCGCAGCTCTCCATCCGCGACCAGCAGATGTACGTCGACGCGCTGGAGATGGCGTCCTCCCGGCTGGCCGTGTCGGGCACGGGGCGCATGCCGTTCGACGACAACGCCGACAGCGACTTCACGCTGACCTTCGTCAACACGTCACTGGACCCGTACCTCCGCGTCTACAGCCCGACGTTCTCCCCCTTCACGACGATGGTGGGGTCCGGCATGCTGCGGCTGATCGGGCCGTTCAACGACTCGAGCCGCCTGAAGGGCGACCTGCGCGTCGACGCCCTCGGCATCCGCCTCATCGACTACCAGATCCGCAACGACGGCCCGGTGCGGCTGGCCCTCGGGCAGAACCGCCTGCAGATCGACCGCATGCAACTGGTCGGCGAGGGCACCCGCCTGGACGTGGTCGGCGACGTGGATTTCGGCACCGAGCGCATGAGCATCCGCCTGCTCGGGGATGCCAACCTCGGGCTGCTGCAGGGCGCGCTGCAGGATGTGCGTGCCTCCGGCGCCGCGGAGGTGTCGGCCGAGATCAGCGGCTCCTGGCGGGCTCCCGTCGTCGGCGGCAGCGCGCTGATCGCCGACGGACGCCTGCGGTACGGCGGGCTGCCGCATTCGCTCGAGGCCATCAACGGCACCGTGCGCTTCGACACGGGCGGCGCCTCCCTCGAGGGCGTCAATGCCCGCCTCGGTGGTGGGCCGGTGCGCTTCGGCGGACGGGTGACCTTCGCCGGCGTGACGCCGAGCGAGTTCAACGTGACGGCAACCGGGTACGAGATGCGCATCCGGTATCCGGAGGGCTTCCGCTCGATCATCGATGCGGAACTGGCCCTGCGCGGGCCGGTGGCCCAGCCGACGCTCAGCGGCACCGTCAACGTGCGCGACGCCGTGCTGACCCGCGCCATCGACACGAGCGGGAGCGGCGTGCTCGGCCTCGCCGGCGGCACGCCCACGGCGGCGCTGGCGAGCACCGAGCCCGGCTATCCGCTGCGCTTCGACCTGCGCGTGGCGGCGCCCTCGACGCTGCGCATCGAGAACAACTCGGCCCGGCTGGTGTCGAGCGCCGATCTGACGCTGCGCGGCACGTACGACCGCCCGCAGCTGTTCGGGCGCGCCGAGGTCGAGCGTGGCGAGGTGTTCTTCGAGGGCAAGCGCTACAACGTGCGCCGCGGCGTCATCGACTTCTCGAACCCGACCCGCATCGAGCCGTTCTTCGACATCGAGGCCGAGACGCGCGCCCAGGTGCCCGGGCAGATCTACATCGTCACGTTCCGCGTCTCGGGCACGCCCGACCGCTTCGTCTTCGATCTGGCCTCCGACCCGCCGCTCAACGCCGTCGACATCATGGCGCTGCTGTTTGGCGACGTGCGCGACCCGGTCAACGCCGAGTTGCGCGCCCTGCGCGCGCCCAACCAGATCGAGCAGGACCTCATCGCCGCCCGCGCCGCGCGCCTGCTGGCCAGCCCCATCTCGCAGAACGTCAGCCGCGTCGCCGAACAGGCCCTCGGCGTCGACTCGGTGCAGATCACGCCATCGCTCGTCAACATCGGGCAGCAGTCCTCGCGCCTCAGCCCGGGAGCCCGCCTGACCATCGGCAAGCGGATCAGCGAGCGCCTCTACCTGACCTTCGCGCAGCTGCTGACGTCCGAGCAGCGCGATCAGCTCATCCTGCTGGAGTTCACCCAGAGCGACCGACTGTCGTGGATCGTCTCGCAGAACGAGGACGACACCTACGCCATCGACGTCAGGGTCAGGCACGTCTTCTGATGCGTCTCGCTGCCGTCCCCGTCGTGCTGGCGATCACGCTGTGCAGCCCGCTCGCCCTCCGCGCCCAGCCCGCGACGCCGACGCCCGCGGTCGTGCTCGGCCAGCGCGTCACCGCGCTCCGCATCGTGGTGGACGGCGTGCCTTCGGCCGATCCGGCGCTGCTGGGGCTCCTCGACGTGGTCGTGGGCCGTCCGCTCGACCCCTCGCAGGTGCGATCGTCGATCGAACACCTCGTCCACCTGCGGCGGTTCGCGACGGTCGATGTGCTGGCCGAGCCCGACGCCGACGGCGTACTCGTGCGGGTCGCCCTGACGTCGGCCCAGCGCATCGGCGACGTGCGGGTGGACGGGGCGCTGCGCCCCTTCGGACGGGATGTCGTCCGCGAGGCACGCGACCGGATGGGCACCGGCGCGCTGACCTCGCAGTCGGGAGCGGCCGTCGCTGCCGCGCAGGATGCCCTCGGCGCGCGCGGCTACCTGCGGCCCTCCTTCGCCACCCGCCTCGAGGCGACCGACCGACGGGACGTGGTGACGCTGGTCCTCACCGGCGACCCGGGCCCGCGGTGGCAGATCGCCCGGGTCACGCTCACGGGACTGCCGAGCGAGGAGCAGGCGGAGGCGATCAAGGCCATCGGCATCACCACTGGCATGCCGTACGACCGCGCCGACCTCGACGATCGCATCCAACGCTACACCGCCAGGCTCCGCGCCGCCGGGTACTACGAGGCCGTGGTCCGCACCACGCCCGTGCCGGGGCAGGCGGCGACGTCGATCGACCTGGCCGTCGACGTCACGCGCGGTCCGCTCGTGTCGCTGTCGTTCGAGGGCGATCCGCTGCCAGAGGCGGTCCGGCGCGAACTCGTGCCCGTGCGCGAGGAGGCCAGCGTCGACGAGGACCTGCTGGAGGACTCCCGCAACCGCATCACCAGCTGGCTGCAGGAACGGGGCTACTGGCGCGCCCGCGTGTCCTACTCGCGGCGGCAGACCGAGACCGGACTCGACGTGATCTTCACGGTCGCGCGGGGACGCATCTATCGCGTGCGTTCACTGCTCATCGGCGGCGCCCAGGCGCTGCCCGAACCGACGCTGCGCCAGCGCATCCCCATCGAGTCGGGCGATCTCTTCACGCCCTCGGCGCTGGGCAGCGGCATCGTCGCCATCACCCAGCTGTATCAGAACAGCGGCTTTCCCGCGGCACGGGTCGAGCAGGCGCTCGCCGACGTCAGCGCCCCGTCGCTGTCGCCCGACGTGGAAGGGGCCCTCGAGATTCGCCTCCGGGTCAACGAGGGGGTGCGCGCGACCGTGTCACGCCTCACCTTCGAGGGCGTGCGCGCGCTCGACGAGGCCACCTTGCGAACGGCGCTGACCATCGCGCAGGGACAGCCGTTCTCGTCGGCAGCCGTGGTCGCGAGTCGCGAAGCGGTCCTGCGCCGCTACCTGGACGACGGCTACCGGCAGGCGCAGATCGAGGCCCGGCTCGACAACGAGGCGACCCCAGGGGCCATCGCCGTCACCTTCGTGCTCACCGAGGGGCGCCAGACCCTCGTCGATCGGATCCTCGTCGTCGGCAACGCCCGCACCAGCGAGGACACGATCCGCCGCGAGTTGCGCATCGAGCGCGGCCAGCCGTTCGGCCTCAGTCGCGTCTTCGAGACCCAGCGCCGGCTGACGGCCCTCGGGCTGTTCCGCAGCGTGCGCATCGTCGACGTCGGACGGGCCAACGTCGACACCCACGACGTCATCATCACCGTCGAGGAGGCGCCCGTGACCACCGTCGGCTACGGCGCCGGGCTCCAGGGGGGCCAGCGCCTGCGGACGGTGGAGGAGACGGGGGCGGTCGAGGAGACCATCGAGTTCGCCGCCCGCGGCTTCTTCGAAGCGGGGCGCCGCAACCTCTGGGGCAAGAACCGGGCGGTCAGCCTGTTCCTGCGCGCCAGCGTGCGTCCGCGCGACTACCCCGGCGACCCCGAGCGCGACGGCAGTGGCCTCGCGCTCAACGAGTACCGCGTTCTCGGCACCTGGCGCGAGCCGCGCGCCCTGCTCGACAGCGCCAATCTCGACGTCACGGCGTTCGTCGAGCAGGCGATCCGATCGAGCTTCAGCTTCCGGCGACAGCAGGCCCGCGTCGACTGGTCGCGGCTGTTCGGCGAGCACATCACGTTCGTGGCGCGTTACGGGTTCGGACGGACCGAGCTGTACGACGCGCGCATCGCCCCCGAGGACCAGCTCAACGTCGACCGCCTCTTCCCGCAGGTGCGCATCTCGTCGGTGACCAACTCGGTGATTCGCGACACCCGGGACGACCCGCTCGACCCGGGCAAGGGCACGTTCGTCGCCGTCGACGGCGAGTTCGCCGGGCGATCGATCGGGTCGGAGGTCGGCTTCGCCAAGACCCTCCTGCAGGGATTCGTCTACCGCCGCGTGCCGGGGCCGCGGCGGATCGTCATCGCCGGCGGCGCGCGGCTCGGCCTCGCCCGCGGCCTGCCGCGCGAGATCGTCCGCCTCGGCGACGATGGGCAGCCGCTGTTCGGCCCGGATGGGCAGTCGCTGATCGATGTGGTGAACGACCTGCCGGCCGCCGAGCGCTTCTTCGCCGGCGGCGACAGCACCGTGCGGGGGTTCGCGCAGGACCGGCTCGGTGAGCCGTCGACGCTGGATCGCAACGGCCTGCCGACCGGCGGCAACGCCCTGCTGATCTTCAACGGCGAGGTGCGGGTCCCGGTCTGGCGGGGACTGGTCGCGGCCGGCTTCTTCGATGCGGGCAACGTCTTCGCGCGGGTCTCCAGCCTCGATGTCGGCGCCATCCGGAGCGCGGCCGGGCTTGGTCTCCGCTACCTGTCACCCATCGGTCCGATCCGGATCGACCTCGGCTTCAAGCTCGATCCGCAGACCTTCGCCAACGGCAGGCGCGAGAGCCGCACGGCGCTGCACATCACGGTCGGGCAGGCGTTCTAGGAGGCTCGCGTCGCTCGGTGCCATGCGGAATGCCGGAATGCCGGAATGCCGGGATGCCGAATGCCGAAAGGGCGAAAAGGGCGAAAAGGGCGAAAAGGAGGAAGGCCGAAGGGGGAAGGGGGAAGCGAAGGCCGTCAGCGGAACCAGTTGTACTTGACGATGCACCACAGGGCGCGGACGCCGTCTTTCCAGCCGATCTTCTTGCCCTCTTCGTAGGTGCGCCCGTCGTAGGAGATCCCGACCTCGTAGATGCGGACGCCGAGCTTGGCCACCTTGGCCGTGATTTCGGGCTCGAATCCGAACCGGTTCTCCTCCACCGTGATGCGCTGGAGCACCTCGCGACGGAAGACCTTGTAGCAGGTCTCCATGTCGGTCAGGTTCAGGTTCGTGAAGGCGTTGGAGGCAAGGGTGAGGAACTTGTTGCCCATGAAGTGCCAGAAGTACAGCACCCGGTGCGTTTCGCCGCCGGCAAAGCGAGACCCGAAGACCACGTCGGCGCGGCCCTCGATGATGGGCTTGAGCAGCTTGGGATATTCCTGCGGGTCGTACTCCAGATCGGCGTCCTGGATGATCACCACGTCGCCGGTCGCCGAGGCGAACCCGGTGCGCAGCGCGGCGCCCTTGCCCTGGTTGCGTTCGTGGTACAACACGCGGACATTGGCGGGGAGGCTGGTCCTGCGCAACAGTTCGCGCGTCCCGTCGGTGGAGCAGTCGTCCACGAGGACGAGCTCCTTCTCGATGGCAACCTCCTGCACGCGGTCGAGCAGGTGCAGCAGCGTATCGACCTCGTTGTAGACCGGAATGACGACCGTCAGTTTCATCAAGGTATGGCGCCGCCGCGCGGCCGCGACAGTATATCTGGCCGTGCTGACCCTGCTGGCCATGCCGGCCGTCGCGCGGCCGCCGGCCGGGCAGGCCGTGCTCGTCGATCGGCTGGTCGCCATCGTCGGCGAGCAGGCCCTGACCTGGCGTGACGTCGAGGCAGCCCGCCTGCTCGGCTCGATCCCGGCGACCGGGGCGGCCGCCGAGGCCATCGACCGGCTGGTCACCCGCGAGCTGATGCACGTGGAGGTCGAGCGCCTCTCCGTCGCCGCGCCGATCGGCGCCGCCGTGGACGAGCGGCTGACGCGGGCCCAGCAGCGGGCGGGCGGGCCGGAGGCCTTCACGCGGGCGCTCCGCACGCTGGGGCTGTCCGAGGCCCAGGCGCGCGAGTGGGTCGCCGACGACCTGCGGATGGACGTCTACGTCGATCAACGCTTCACGGCCGCGGCGCAGCCCACCGACGTCGAGGTGGCGCGCGAGGCCACCCGCGGCGGCCGTGGCGAGCCGACGCCCGACCA